>JAAUQQ010000190.1 GCA_012032745.1 Synechococcales cyanobacterium RM1_1_8 | reverse complement strand
GGTGAGCCCAGGCTGACAGCCAGTTCATCGCCCAAGTTCAAGAGGTTGACGCTACGGGCGAGGAGACAGCCTAGCAAGAGGGCGATCGCAATCCCCGGCCCGGCAAACTGCATCTCGGTCCAGCCTCGCCCGTTCAAGCTACCCACCAGCCAATTCAACGCCGACTGGGTGCGGGATTCCCGAGAGAACAGCAGCAAGATGGACTGAATCGCCCCGAACAATGTACTAAACGCCACCCCCGCCAAAATCAATCGTTCCACTGCCAGGGTCGTGCCCTGCTTAGCCAACAGGTACACCAGCAGCGTTGTCACCACCGCCCCAATCCAAGCCCCCAGCGGAATCAGCCCCGGCCAAATTCCGAGCGCAAATAGCGTCAAGGCCACCAGCCCAGCGCCAGAGGAAACCCCCAGCACTGTCGGACTGGCTAGGTCATTGCGCAGCATTCCCTGAAGCAATGCCCCGGCCATACCCAGCGCCGAACCCACGACTAATGCCGCTACAACTCTCGGCAAGCGCAGCTCCCAAATAATGGTTTGGTTGATGACACTGCCCTGGCCCAGCGCCGCCTGCCACAGCTCTGCTCGACTCAGGGAAACGGCTCCCCAGCAAAGGGAGAGCAAGATAACCACTGCAAGGCTCAGCAGCAGGACAACCCCGGCCAAAATCGTTCGCCAGGCTTTGGACTGGTGCACTGCCAGAGGTGAACGCCGTTGACGCGATCGAGCAACTTGCTCCGCTGGAGTTGGAGTCGAGATCGACATTACTCCACCTCAGCGCCATCATCAGACCCTGGGGCCTGGGTTGCAATCCCTAGGCGTAGCCCTTCAATTGACCGGAGCTGATCCATCACCGCCACAACGCGACCGTGGGGCACGGCTTCGTCAGCATTAATGGTTGCGAGTCCGGCTTCCTTGGATGCCAATGCCAGGGTGACTTCCGCCTGCAGCGACTCCAAGGCGATCGGCTCCCGGTTGAGAAAAATCGCGCCAGACTCATCCACCGTGACATTGAAATCCACCTTGGCCTGCTGTTCAGCCGTCGCCGCCTGGGGCAGGTTCACCGGTAATCCCTGGGACTTTGTCAAGTACAGACTGGACATAATGAAAAACGCCAGAATCGAAACACCACATCAATCATCGGCACGATATTGATGGCAAAGGGCTGTTCGGGTTCCTCAAGAATTCGCATAGTGCATCTCCTGGGCGTTTTTCTGGGCGTTCTTCTGGGCCGTCTCCCATTGAGCGCTCGAAGCATGGTGCATTTCATACAAAATTTCGAGCTGTCCGCCGTACTCCTGAATCAGCGCCAACTGTCGTCGATACAACCCACGAAAGCCATTGGCAAACAGCAGCACAAAAATGCCCACAACCAGGCCCGCAGCAGTGGAAACCAAAGCTTCACTAATGCCCCCCGTCACGGCCCCGGCATTTCCGGCGCTGCCCTCGGTTAGGTTGATCGAGGCAAAGGAACCGATTAATCCCAACACTGTTCCCAGTAGACCCAGTAGGGGAGATAGGGCAATGATGGTCTCAAAAATAGTATTGAAGCGACGCAGTTTGGGCAGCTCTGCCTGGGTGGCGCTTTCCAAGGCCAGGCGAAACTGGCTGGGCGTGGGCGAATTCAGTGCCAAGGCTTCGGTGAAGATGCGAGCCACCGGGAAGCTGAGGTTTTGCTTGAGCAGCGCGATCGCCGTCGGCACGTCATCGCGGTAGCTGCGCAGGACGCGGCGGAGCATGGGGGTTTGGTTGCGGCTGATGCGTAGCCAAAAAACAAGACGCTCAATGATGAGAGCGATCGCCAATAGTGAAAAGAACAGCAGCGGCCACATCACCATGCCACCAGCGGCAAAGACAGTCATCATGGGTTATAATCAACTTCGGTTGGGGGAAGCAGGCGTTAAAAGCAGCCTAGGTTTAATTGATATTGATTGTCAACAAGTATTCGGCGCTCCAGCGAAAAAACGGCGGGAAACCCTTGCGCAAGAAATGCTCCAGCGATTTGCGTATCCTGGAAGACGAATTGAAATGTTCTGCCACTTGTTCAAAGAAAACGAGAACGATAATCATTCTCATTCTATGCTAAAGTTGCGCAGTGGTATTTCCAGTCCTTGAGGTTGTTATGCGGGTTTGGTCTCTTGTTGGCGTGACTCAAGTGAGCTTCCTCTCTCAGGCTCGACAGGAGTTGCTTGGGGCTATGGTGGCCATCTTGAGCTGTGCTGTACTTCCGGCGGAGGTCGCGATCGCCAATGACGCTCCCGATAGCGCTCCTACTGGCGCTCCCAGCTCCAGCCAGTCCCCAGCGGAGGAGGGAATCCGCCTCAATGTCACGGGCGACATCCTGGACCAACCCGTCTCCTCACCCACCCGAGGCGAAAGCACCCTGAGAGACGTCACCCGCCCCGCCTATGTGATCAACCGAGAGCAGTTGCAACAGCAAGGTGCCCGCACCGTCAAAGAAGGGCTGCAATTCGTGCCGGGCATCCTGGGCGGCGGCACCGTGGGCACGGAAGTGAATGCCCTCAGCGGTCAACTCATTCGTGGCTCTAATAATACTCAGGTCTTGATTTTGCTCGATGGCCGACCGATCAATGCCCTCGGGGCTGGCGGATTTGACCTATCTGAAATCAGCACGGACAGCGTGGAACGCATTGAAGTGTTGCCAGGTGGCGGTTCCGTCCTCTATGGTTCCGATGCTATTGGTGGGGTTGTCAATATCATCACGCGGCAGCCCAGCGAAGGGCTCAGTGGTTCGGTCTCCGCCACCCTGGGCAGCTATGGCTATGATGACCAAACCCTTCAATTCAGTGGCACCGAAGATAAGCTGGGCTATTTTTTTAGCTATAACCGGATTCAGGCGGATAATGACTATCCCTTCGAGGTTGCTGGATTTGACCAAACGCGGGAGAACAATGACGCCAAGTATGACAATTTGACCCTGCGGTTGAACTATCCTGTGGGCGATCGCACCCAGCTCAGCTTTAGCGCCCTCTATTTACCCAAGGAACAAGGCGTTCCCGGTGGTGTTCCCATTGCTGATCCCCTGTTTGGTCAAGGTTTTTTCAATGATCTAACCGATGAGAATCGCAAGTTTACCGATCAAGTTTTGACTGATTTTTCCGTTAGTTCTAAGCTGGGTGGCGGCGATGACTCTACCCTAACGGCTCGGTTCTATGCCGATTGGCTCAACACTCGCTTTGATAGCCGCACAGAGGAGGTGTTAGCGCTCTCTGTGGGGGACGATGGCGCGGCAGTTTTAGGGCCAAGGAATCTCACACCTAGTCGATTTCAAACCCGGCAGCGCTCCCTCGGTAGCCAAATTCAACACAACTGGCAATTTGCACCCAATCAAAGCATCGTTTATGGCTTTGATTTCCGCAGTACCCAAGTGGAAAACCTTCGCCAAAATTTGGTAACCGAGGTTGAAACAATCGGATATGAGGACACGATTAACCAAGGGGCGCTCTTTGCCCAATACAGTATCAAACCGATTGAATCTTGGAATATTGTTGCGGGGCTGCGGCAGGAGTTTAGCAGCCTCAATGAAGGGTCAGTTTTCTCTCCCACAGTGGGAACCAAGTTTAGCCTGGGCGAGAGTACGACCTTGCGGGCCAATTACATTCGCAACTTCCGCTTGCCCAGCCTCAGTAATCTATTCAACGTCAGTCCTGCTTCAATCGGAAATCCTGACCTGGAGCCAGAGCGGGGCAATAGTTTTGACCTGGGCATTGATCAATCCTTTGGGGACTTTGCCCTGCTGCGACTGACCTATTTCAATAATACGATTTCGGATTTGATTGCTTTTCGTCGCATTACGCCAGCCGAAAATGGTATTTCGGGCACTTTTCAAAACCTTGGTAAGGTCAGAACCCAGGGATTGGAGGCATCCTTAAATGTGAGACTTGCCGATAATGTCTTTGCTTCAGCCGGTTATACGCTCAACAGTCCCACTATTCTAGAGAGCGTCAATCCGGGTGAAGAAGATAACGAACTCCGATTCTCCGGAGCCGATAAGCTCAATTTAGGGCTTTGGTATGAGCGGCCTTCAGGTTGGTATGCTGGGATTTTAATGAGCTCTCTTGGCTCCTACCCAACCAATAATACAAATACAGAGTTTCTCTCAGGTTATACTACGTTTGATTTACGATTTCAGGTGCCTGTATCTGAGCAAATCAGTGCCACATTTGGGGTGCAGAATTTATTTGACCAGCGCTACCAGTTGTTTGCAGGGTTTCCCAATGCTGGTCGAACCTTGGAAGGAAGTTTGAGCTATCGTTTTTAGGCTGAAATTATGGTAGAAAATGAGATCAAGGCTAGCGGTCTAACTAATTGCCCGATTTAGTTCAAAGATGATCATGTCTCAGGGAGTCGATTGACCCATGCCCCAGCTCAACTTTCCATTGCCCCAGCGAGTTACGCCTTTGAACCAGCGCGATCGTGAGGATCTTCCCACGGGGGGTTGGATCGAATTTGAAGATTTCCCGGTCACCATCGATATCACCGCTCCCCTGCTCCATTCGCTGTTTGTGGATCATTGGCAGCAGGTGGGCGTGGGCCATATGGTGGATGGCAGCGTCTTGGAGCTGGAGCTGAACCAGCCGCCTAAGATCTGCCGTCTCTACGATGGCTATCTCACCGTCGTAACCGAGGGCTGGCACCTGCATCTCTGCCTCGAACCCCATCGCGGTGGCCCGGACCAGCGTACGCCCAGCGAGTTGAGTCAGCGGCGTTTGGTCAGTCGGGGAGCCCTCTATCGACGATTCAATGCCAAGGGACAGCCGCGAAGCTGGGGGATTCAGTTTTGGAATGGGGCGGGGGTGAAGATGATGAATTTGTTTTTGCCGAATCCCTTCGTGGGGGAGAACGAAGACCTACTGCCGGAGAATCGGCCCAATCTGGACAGGCTAAAGCTGTATGAGCAACTCAGGTGCATTTACGTTTTGGGAGAAGCGGACTTGCCCTACCGCGAGAACCCTCTCAAGCGCCCGTTTATTTCCGTTTGTCGCTCCAGCCGCTGCAATGGTCAGCGCGACTGGCAGCCGGTTCACCAGGCCGTGACCGAGGCCGTGGAAGCCGCCGGGCTGGACATTGATGTGATCAGTTCGGGCTGTTTGGAGGTCTGCAAAATGGGGCCAATTGTTTTCTATTCTGGGGATGGTCGCTCCGAGGAGATGGCCCAAAGCACCTGGTACAGCCGGGTCACGCCGGAGGTGGCCCAGCAGATTGTCACGGAGCATTTGGGCGAGGGGTGCAAAGTGCGATCGCATCTCTATCCTCCAATCAGACCTTCAGGCAAAGCCCCAGTCTAAGCCCAGTCCTAAATCTAGCCCTCAATCCAGCCCCAGTCTCCCCATGCCCCATCACCGCTCCTTCAGGACCATCGGGGCTGCGATCGCCCTCCTGGCCCTAGCCGGCTGCCCAGGGTGCCGAGTTTCAACTCAATCTGAAGCCGAGACTCCAAGCGGGGCTTCAGGCGAGCCCTCAGCCCCAGGAGACATCGCTCAGCAACGGGAAGGTTCAGAATGCATCAGCAACTATGACCCCAGTAAGGATTACTTCCCGAACAAAATCACCGTGACCTTCGCGGAGGGCTTCAGCGTCACCTATCACAACCACTACAAACATGTCACGGTCTCCCAGCCCTGGAAAGATGCCGACACTGCGTTTGAATATCTCCTGGTTCAATGCGGAGCGCCGGTGCCAGAAGGCTTTCCAGCAGCCCAGGTGATCTCCGTTCCGGTGGATAGTGTTGTTGCGCTTTCAACCACCCATCTGCCCCACCTGGATCTCCTCGGCGAGGTTGATCGCCTCAAAGGTGTGAGCAACTTTGATCAAGTCAACACCCCCAGCGTCCGGGCCAAAATCGATCGCGGTGAACTCCAATCGTTCTATTCCGGCAGCAGCTTGGACCTGGAACGCTTAGTCCTGGCCCAGCCCGATCTGATCACCACCTATGGCACAGGCGATGGCGATCGCGATACCCATCCCCGCCTGATCCAAGCTGGGCTGTCGGTGGCCATCAATGCCGAATACGTGGAGCGCTCAGTGCTGGGTCGGGCGGAATGGCTCAAGTTCACCGCCCTGTTTTTGAACCAGGAGGCGAAAGCCGAAGCCGCCTTTGGCCAAATTTCTAGCCAGTATCAGGCCATGGCGGCCCTGACCCAAAACCTACGAGATCGCCCCACGGTGGTCACCGGCTTTAGCCACAAAGGCACCTGGTACATGCCCGGCAATGACAGCTACGTGGCCCAGTACCTCCGGGATGCCGGGGCCAGTTACCTCTGGCGCGATCTGCCGGGGCCGGGCAGCAACCCCCTGGATTTTGAAGCGGTGTTTGAGCGGGCGGTGGGGGCCGAGTTTTGGCTCAATGTCAGCCAGGATTGGCAAACTACGGGGGATGCGATCGCCGCCGACCCGCGCTATGGCAACTTTGCCGCCTTGGCACAGGGGCGGGTCTTTAGCCCCAATGCCCGCCTCAATGAGACCGGAGGCAATGACTACTGGGAGAGCGGCGTGGTTCAGCCCCACCTCGTGCTTGCCGATTTAATCAAAATTTTCCATCCGGACTTACTGCCCGACCATGGGCTGGTCTATTACAAGCCACTTCCATCCGAGCGTCCCCCTGATCCTTCTCTGGGCGCGAGCATAGGCCCATGAAGCGGATCAATCCCCGCCGCCCTCTCCTTTCCAAGCCAGGGCGGCCCTACTGGGCGATCTTGGCTCTGGTTCCGCTGGTTCTGGCTTTACTGTTGGCCAGCCTCGCCCTCGGCTCCGTTCCCATCCCCCTGGGCGAAGTCTTGAGCATCCTCCAGGGCGGCGAAACCAGTAACCCAGCCTGGCGGACGATCGTCCTACAATTCCGGTTTCCCCGCGCCCTGACGGCCCTGGCCGCCGGAGCGGCCCTGGGCCTGAGTGGTCTCCAGCTCCAGGCCCTGTTTCGCAATCCCCTGGCGGGGCCATCCCTACTGGGGATCAATGCGGGGGCCAGCCTGGGGGCCGCGCTGGTAGTGCTGATGGGAGCCAGAATTCCACCGGGCTGGCTCACTCAGTTGGGCGTTGTAGGAGCAGCTAATTTAGGGGCCGGGGCGACCATGGCGATCGTGGTCTTGGTGGCCCAGCGGCTGCGAAATCCCCTCGCACTATTGCTGTTTGGTCTGATGTTCGGCTACACCGTTTCGGCGATCGTGACGGTGCTGCTGCACTTCAGCAGCCTCGAACAAACCCAAGCCTATGTGGTCTGGACCTTTGGCAGCTTCGCCGGGGTGACCTGGGAGCGGCTGCCGCTGCTGCTGGGGCTGGTGGTGATTGGCATTGGGGCTTCTGGATTTTTGGGGCGATCGCTCAACCTCTTGCTCCTGGGCGAAGACCAGGCCGTGGGCCTGGGCCTCAATCTCAAGCAACTGCGGGTCGGACTGATCATCCTGGCCTCCCTCCTCGCCGGGACCGTCACCGCCTACTGTGGCCCCATCGCTTTCATTGGCGTCGCCGTCCCCCATCTCTGTCGCCAGCTCTTTCGCACGGTCGATCACCGGCTACTCACCCCTGGAGTGGCCTTAGTGGGGGCGGGGCTCGCGCTGCTGGCCGATGGCATTGCCCAGCTCCCCGGCAGCCAAAGCCTACTGCCCCTCAATGCCGTCACGGCTCTTCTGGGTGGGCCGATCATCGCCAGCCTCATCCTCCAGCAATCTCGGCGGCGTTAGCGGTTGATAGCAACGGCCTGACTGGTTGGGCCGTTGCTATCCACATCACTGCCTGCCATATCCAGGTTTGACCATTTATGAACGGACTAATATGAACGTACTCAGTGATGTGGCCATGGCTATAGTCCCAGAGCCGGACCCGTCAAGCTCAACTACAGGCTTAGGGCTCTTGGCAAGAATTCTCAAAAATAAACGAAAGTCAGCCCAGTTTCGTAGGATGTATCTCAGATTACAGCCCGGCAAGATTTCCCTTGATGATTCGGGAGGGATTCCCAGGGAAATGGCACTGCCATGTCCACAGTAAGATCGTCGCAAACAGCCTAAACCCCGTCATTCGGCAACGCCTTTGGGCCATTGACTGGCCAAATTGTAAATCTGGCTTCCTGATTTTGATTATCAATAGTAGAATTGAAGAAGCGACAGTGAGCATCTCTAAACCCCTCCCTTGTTTTTCCCATGAGCCTGTCTCCTGAATGCATCCAGCAGCACGATCGCGAAACCGCCAGGGTGAGAAAAATACTAGCCCTTGCCGCCCTGGGCTCTTTGGGGATTCATGGGCTAGCTTGGGCTGTGAGCGCCATCTTGCCCGCCCAGGTCATTGCCGAGGAAAGCGCACCGATTGAGCTGCTGCTGATCAGTGAGCCGGAAGAACCGGAGCCACCAGAGCCTCTGGCCCAGCCTGAGCTTGAACTTGAGCCTGAGAACTTGGAGCTCTCTGAGCGCACGGAATCTAGTTCCAGCTTCTTGACCGCCGCCGCGCAACTGGCCCCGGCATCCCCAGCGCTGCCTGAGGCGACTGTGCCTGAGATGTCTTTACCTGAAATGGCTGTGCCTGAGGCGATCGCTGCTGCCCCTCCCCTGCCAGAGCCCACTATTTTGCTGGAGCCCGAGCCGGTCGAGCCCAATGAAGTCGCCGAAAACTCAGCGGTTGAGGAAGAAACAGCTCTCGAAGAATTACCCGAGGTGGAGGACTTAGCCGAGGCGGATGAACTCGCCAAGGCCCCCCAAGAGATTGAGGATGTCGCTGAGACAGCAGTGGCCGAGGAAGCGGAGACTGTTGAAGAAGTAGAAGTGGCAGATGCGATCGCCTCAGAGCCCGCCCCCGAAGCAGACTCTCCCTCCAACAAGCCCTCCCTGCTCGACCAACTCAAAGACCTCCAAGCCCGCGCCCGCCAAGGCCGAGAGACCCAGCAAGCCGCCAACTCAGCCAGGGGCAACGGCCCTGAATCAGTCAGCCCGGCCTCCTCCAGTACTGCCGTCGCCTCATCGACTCCGCAAAACACCCGTGGAACGGGACAACTGGGCTCCAGCCCCGGCTCCTCTCAAACTGGCTCCGGCAAAAAACAGCCGCCCTCTCCTGGCGGGGGTGAAACTGGAATCGGCCCCATCGCGGCGAGTGAACCGACATCCCAGGGCAGTGAGCCCGGCCCAGGTGAAAACGATCAGCCCGGTCGTCAAACCATCGCTTGTAAACGCTGCTCAAAGCCCAAATTCAGCAAGGGCGAGCTTGAAGGCGCGGAAGGCGAAACCCAATTTGAAGTCATTACCGATGCCCGAGGTCGTGTCGTTGATGTAGTTGTAATTTCAACTAGCGGCAGCGCAGCCGTAGATGCAAAAACCGTAGCCCATATCAAACGCAATTGGCGCTTTGAAGGCACTGCTGGGGGAGCCACGGTCCCCGTCACCGTGGATATGGCCGTGGAAGGGTCGGACTACTACGCGATCGCGAAGCGGCCAAACCTCAGGAACGCCTGGAATACGAATTGCCC
>JAAUQQ010000189.1 GCA_012032745.1 Synechococcales cyanobacterium RM1_1_8 | reverse complement strand
ATGGAGAGAGGGGAAG
Source organism: Synechococcales cyanobacterium RM1_1_8 (assembly GCA_012032745.1). Lineage (GTDB taxonomy): Bacteria > Cyanobacteriota > Cyanobacteriia > PCC-9006 > JAAUQQ01 > JAAUQQ01. The sequence continues at coordinate 9,476 of JAAUQQ010000189.1, read as the reverse complement.
ATGGGGTGGCTCTAGGGGCGGTTGGGGTGGCTCGCGCCAGGTGGCTGAGCTGCGGCGGGTCAGTTCATCGAGCAAAAATCGCAGATCCAGGGGGCGGTCGATGAAAGCAGCGGGGGGCGCAGCGGTCTCGGCCTGGCCCTCCAGCAGCGCCTGGAGCTGCACGATGTCGCTGCCGGGGTGCTGCACCATGGCTACGGCGATGCCTTGGGAGGCCAGGTGTTGGGCAAAGAAGGCGCGGCTTTCGAGGCTGGAGGCTAGGCCATGGGACATCAGGACTAGGGGGGTGGCGATTCCTGCGGAAGCTTGCGAAGCAATCGCCGATGCCGGATCCTGGCTTGGATCCTGGCTTGGCTCCTTGGTGGGGGCCAAGCTGGCCGCCGCCAAACCGGGCTCGGGCAGGTAGAGGCGGGCGGTGAACTGGCGATCGCGCGCACCATCCCACAGCAACAAATCCTGCTCGGTATAGGCGACGGTTCCAGGCCGCCGCAGATCTTGCTCAAACGTCTGGCCTGGGAGTCTTGTCCGATTTGGCGATAACCCATTTGGCGGTGGCCAATTTTGCGTCGGCTTCCCTGGGGCTGTAAATGCATTAAATTTTGCCGAGGCAAAAGCCAAATCCCTGGCCGGAAGGCTGGTTTGCGGGCGGGCCGACAGGCGGGCCGGGGCAGCGGTGGGCTCCAGGGCCTGCATCAGCGCCGCTGTCTGCTGTCGGAGCTGGCGATGCTGCTGCCAGAGCGCCAAACTGCCCTGGGCATCCCACTGGATTTCGCCCGGAAAGTGCCGCAAGACATTCAGCCCCGTCAAGCCCTCCGGCGAAGCCGCCGCCTGGGCGATCGCCTGCTTGAGCGCCTCCGCTCCATTGTTCTGGTGCTGATCTTGAATTAACGTTCCGGCGGCTTGGAGCAGGGCCGTGACGCTGGGCTCCTGGAGCAGGTTTTCCAGGGCCTGGGGGGGCAGCGGCGGCAGCGCCAGGTTGAGGATGCTGCCCAACTGGGCCGAAACCTCGGGGGAGAGCGCTGGAAGGGGGGAGTTTAGTTTGGCGCGAGAGAAGGTGGATGGCTGGGAGCTGGGGACGATCGCCGCCTCTAGCTCCGCCAGCGACATCACAAATTCAAACTCGCCGTAGTGAAAGGTGATCCGCTCGGCGGCCTGGACCGGTATGACCGCGATCGCCTGAGTAATGGTCAGGAAAAAACTGCTCAAAAATAGAGTTTTAAGGGAGGGGAAATACGGAGATTTAACCTGTGCTTCCGGCTGGGTAGATGGCCGCTGGAGGGGGAAATACAGCACCATGGGAAAGCCTCAAATCACCTGGACAGCGTTAGTTTTCCCAGGAAGAATTGAGAATTCAACTTGTCAACGGGGGCTGACAGGTCGATCCGATTTAGAGATGCGTTCCAAGGCTATTTCTGCGTAAATTTCGTATAAATATGAATTTTAGGGGATTAGGGTTTTGATCATTTACCACTAAAGAACGAGGATTCAAGCACAGCCATCAAGAGGAGAGAAATTTGGTGGCGAGAATCGCGGCCTGGGTGCGATCGCGCAACCCCAAACGCCCCAAAATGCTATTCACATGGTTTTTAACCGTGCGTTCTGCAATATACAGCTCCTGCGCAATTTCCCGATTGCTACAGCCTGCGGCAATCAGGGCCAAAACATCCCGCTCCCGAGGGGTCAATTCGGCCAGCTCCGGCGGCGGCCCAGGGGCGGCGACGGCACTGGCGGCACCGGCAACACTGGGCGCTGCCCCCAGCATCTTTTCAAACAGACCTGGCCCCATGTGGGTATAGCCCCGGTGGACCAGACGAATCGCCTCAGCAATCTCCCTGGAGGGGGTGTCCTTGAGCAAGTAGCCCTTGGCACCCTGGGCCATGGCGCGGGCAATGTAGTCATCGTCATCAAAGGTGGTCAGGACCAACACCGAAGCGCTGGGCAGTTGCTGGGTCAGGAGCTGCGTCGCGGCCACCCCATCCATGATCGGCATTCGCACATCCATCAACACCACATCTGGCTTGAGGAGCAGGGCTTTTTCCACGGCTTCCTGGCCCTGGCTGGCTTCACCCATGACGTTGAGGTCAGGCTGGGCTTGGAGCAAGTTGCGCAGGCCCTCCCGGATGATGGCTTGGTCATCCACCAGTAATAGATCAATCATAGAAAAATTGAGATAGGGCCTCAGTCAAAACTCAGTAGAGATAAATGGCAGCTCAACCGCGACCTGGCCAGAATTCTGGGATGCGATCACAGCGGCACGGTCAGCTCCAGGGTGCAGCCCTGGCCCGGCGCACTGGTCAGGCGGAACTGGCCACCCACAGCAGCAGCTCGCTCAGCCATACTCTGGAGGCCAAAGCCCGTGGTGTTTTGGCTGGGCTCGAAGCCGACACCATTATCGGTGATGCGGAGCTGAATGGTCCTGGGGGCAGCCCTGGGGGTCGCCTGGAGCACAAGCTGAGCGCCGCTGGCCTGGCTGTGTTTGGTCAAGTTGGTCAGCCCCTCCTGGGCAATGCGGTAGAGGACGATCGCCACATCCTGGGATAGGTTCTGGGGCACATCTAGCTGAACGCCCAGGGCAATGCCGCTGTGGGCTTGGAAATCTTCGACCAAGCGGGCGATCGCCGAGTCGAGCGATCGCCCCTGGAGGGGATGAATGCGCAGGCGGGATACCGCTTGGCGCACACTTTGCAGCGCTTCGCGCCCCAGACGTCGCGCAGCCTCCAGATGTTGCTGGGCCAGCTCTCGGTCTGGGTCTGGGCCTGGAGCCGGGCCAGCGGGGCCCAGCCGCAGGGCGACATTTTCGAGCTGAATACTCTGGGCCGTGAGGCAATGGCCGACGCTGTCGTGGATCTCGCGGGCGATGCGGCTGCGTTCCTGGAGCGTGGCTTGATCCTCAATGCGCAGGGAATAGTGGCGCAGTTGCTGGTTGGCTTCGGCGAGCTGCTGGCGGCTGCGCTGTTCCTGGAGCAAGGCCCCGACCAACAGCAGCACAAACCCCAGAACCAGACCAAACAGCAGCGATGCATTGATCAGGGCATCGAGCTTGATGCTGCGCAGCAGTTCTTCCGGTAGCTGTCGCTCTCGATGGCCAAAACCGGGTGGGCCAAAGCCATCGCCGCCCCGCCGAGGACCAATCAGGGGCAGCAGTCGCAGCAGGGTCAAATATTGCTGAGCCACAAACGAGGACAGGGCCACGAAGGCCACACCCAAGCGACCGCGCCAGGGAAACAGTTGGCAGCCCCGGATGACGACAATCAACAGCAGCGGCGGGAATAGCCGTCCGGCCTTGCCCCAGAAAATCACCGCCAGCCAGCTCAGGGCAAAGCCCAAGCCGATGTAAAGCATGGGCAGCAGGATGGGCCAGGGGGACTTGGCGGGGGGGGCCTTCCCAGTCTGAATCGGAAGATTTGCGCCAGAATTCACGCCAGCCGCCCCGATAATGCGAGGTAAATAGCGACCCAGCCAGCCCAGCAGCACAATGAATCCCCAACCGGCGAGGGGGAGCAACCAGTCACCAAGACGCGTTTCTCGGCCCATTCCCACTGCGGCCCCTGGCCCCAGCCGGGTGCGCAGGAACAGGGAGAGGGGGGAGAGGGAGCGATCGCCGCAATACCCAACAGAATCCACTCCAACTGGAGCAACAGCTTGAGCGGGGGCACAGGCACAGATTGCAGGCCAAGTTTCAATCTGGGTGGTAAATCTTGTCGCAAATCAAGCTGCGAATCAAGCGGCCCAAGCCGGTCCTTGCCAGCGCGATGTTCCATCATCAAGAATGCCAAATTGCCTCAGTCCATCATCCCCACTGGCCAGTAAATTTGGGCAGAAATAGTCCTTTGGGACCAAGGGCGATCGCGCTCCACCAGCACCGCTGGCCACCCTCTCTCCCAGCACCAAGCCCAGCCAGCCCCCGACAAGTCCCAAGCTATGATGGTCAACATCAGGGCGACGTTCAAATTACGATGATGCCCAGGTTACGTCAAAATTAAAACCAAGCCCCACCGCCCCTCGCTCAAACCCTATGCCCAGTCAGGCCCAAACCCGCGACTCCGTCACCATCCACTACCAAGGCAGCCTCGCCGATGGCCTGGTGTTCGACTGCTCGCGCGATCGCCAGCCCCTGACCTTTGAGCTGGGGGCGGGCCAGGTGATGGCCGCCCTGGAAGCAGCAGTGGTGGGCATGGCCCCCGGCGAGGTCAAGCGGATCCAGCTCAGGCCCGACCAAGCCTATGGAGAACGCCGGGCCGAGCTGATTTTTCGGGTGGACCGCCGCCAGGTGCCGACGCATCTGCCCCTAGAAGTGGGAATGCAGATCCAGCTCCCGACGGTGCCGGATCTCCCGGTGATGGTGGTGGAAATTCAGGGCGATCGGGTGGTGCTCGATGGCAATCATCCCCTGGCGGGGGAGGCGCTGACCTTTGAGATTGAGCTGCTCCAGATTGGCCCAGCCAGGGGAGAATAGTCGATGAAACGCCTCGCAATTGGCTGCATCAAAGCCTACCGGCGCTGGATTTCTCCCCTGTTTCCGCCGAGCTGCCGCTTTTCGCCCACCTGTTCCCAATATGCCATGGGGGCGATCGAGCGCTTTGGCGTCATCCGGGGCGGCTGGATGGGCTTGGTGCGCATCCTGCGCTGCAATCCCTTTGTGGCGGGGGGGTATGATCCGGTGCCAGATTGCTTTTATTTCCTAGGCAATTCCCGCTTGGCTGAGCGGATTGGAGATGTGAAGGCAACTAAAAAGCAGGATCCAGAAGATTGAGTCGGCTAGCGGCCTGGATCGCAGCCTGGGCAGCAGCTAGCGGGCCAGCAGGTCAAGCATTGACGATCTCGACGGAACCCGAGGGGAAGCGATAGGCTGGGGGCCAAGGATTAAGAAACTGATCCAGAAACTGATTTAGAAACCGCTCTAGAAACTGCGATCGCCATGGCTAGCAAAGGCAAAAAAAAGGTCAAGCAAAACAAGCATGGCCTCAACTGGATCAAGCAAACCCTCACACTCGATGAAAACCACGGCTGGCAATGTCCAGAAGGCTACCAGGTCTTCGTGGCGGGTCGTGGTGCGGTGCGGATTGACGTGCCCCAGGGGTGGAAACTTGAACCCAAGGAAAAGTCCTTCCGGTTTGTCAATGCACCGGAGCCCAACGATGACTGCGCCCTGGAGGTCTCCTTCAACCTGCTGCCGCCGGAGCTGGATCTCAAGGACTTTCCCCTAGCCGGGATTGTCAAAAAACTTGCCCGCGAAGATAGCCGCGATGTAATTTCCCTGGGAGAGGTGGTCAAACTCAAGCGCCAGACGGCCAAGATTGTCTGGATTGAGCTGAAGTTTATGGATCACCAAGAGGGCGATCGCGAAGCCTACTCCCGCATCTGTGTGGGAATAGGCTCGGGGGTGCAATGCCTGATCACCTGCGAATTCTGGGCGGATGAGGCCGAGCAGTTCACGCCGGTTTGGGACCATGTCTTGGAATCCTTGGTGCTGGGCCTGTTCATTGATGACCCTCGCACGGGCTTCGCTCGACCGGATTGAGTTGGGGGCATCGCTGAATTAGAAAATGTAACCTGTGGTGCCAGGGCCTCCAAGCAACCTAGCGGGTTTAGCCTAGCTTTATGTTGGGTTTTCTGCGCATTGCCAGGGAATGAGCACGTCATCCTCCGTATTGGCAGATCAAGACAAACTGATGGGTGGCGGCGGCAACGATACCTTGATCTCCAACGGCAGCGACATACAGCACCAGCGGCGATCTGTTCTTTCGGGGAATCGGCTTTAGCAATGGCAGCGGAGGTCCATTTACCTACAAGGTCGCCACCTTCCAGAGGGGCGTTGATCTGCGGGCCAGCGATATCCAAGTGATTTGAGCTAGGTTCGAGCCAGATGTGAGCCAGAGTTGATTCCACCCGAACGATAGCTAGCGAGGCCATCGCCAGCTATCGCCCAAGCTCTCCGGGCTATGGGTCGGGGCCACTCCATCTCGACTTGCATGTTGTTGCGTAGGCTACTGTGTCCATTCGCCCCAATTCGCTTTAGTCTAGGCATGATGACTGGGCCCACTATTGCTGGATGGAACCAATTGCCATGGCGCGATCGCACCCTGCCCCGCTCACAACATTTCTAGGGCCTGCCCCAGAAATGGCACTGCAACTAGCACCGCTCTTCGCCTTCCTCGGCTTGGTTTTGATACTGCTGGGGCTGGGGGGCTGCGATGCCTCCACACCATCTGACTCCATTGCTGACTCCATTGCCCAGCGTCGGCCTGATCCCTCAGCCTCCGAGGTCAGTGTCGCTCCGGGCGCTGAAACGGGCGCTGAAACGGGTGCAGTGACTCCGGCCTCCGAGCCCCTGTTAGAGATTGCGGCGGCCAATCTGGAATTGGCCCAGGCCCTGCCCCCGGTGGAACTGCCCGCAGGGGTGGGGGGCCGCATTCTGGCGGTGGCTGCGGAGGATCAGAAGCTCTCCCTCGCGACGCTGCGCATCCAGGCCAGCCGCGATCGCGAATGGGACGATGGCTGCCTCAACCTGGCGGGCGAGGGCGAAGTCTGCATCCAGGCCATCACCTGGGGCTGGCAAACCCTGATTGGCGATGGGGTACGCCAGTGGGTCTACCACAGCGATCACATGGGCGAACAGGTGCGGCTGAATGGACTCGCCAGCGACACCGAGGCCCGGATTAGCTTTGGCCCCCTGGCCCAGCGCGGCCAACTGGACAGCGGCGTGGTGGCGGTGCGGGCAATGTCTCAGCAGCCGGGCGATCGCCCTCATGCCACAGCGCTAATGGTGGATGGCAGCGTAGTGAAGCTAGATGCCCAGGGCCGGGGCCAGGGCCCTGGCTACAGCCTGACTCCAGCCCAGGTTCAAGCCTTTGATCAACAGCGCAACCAGTTCTCCCTCAGTCGGTTCAATGGCCTGCGCTACGGTCGCCCAGGTTCAGCTAATCTAGCGGATGCACCGGGTTCAAACCAGACCTGGGTCAGCCTGATTGATGACCAGAGCCTATTTCAATACGATCCGGCGATCGCGGCCCAGCTCCCCCCCGCCCTGGAACGTTTGGAGCAGGCTTGGCAGGCCACCGTCTGCGCCAGCCCTTCGGCCAGTCCTCCAGGCAACTGTCCAAGTTCGCCCAATTCCCCAGCAGCGGAGTGATAAAATCGAGTTTCAGCGTCCGGCCTGTGCCCGGTCTGTTTTCCGGCGTTCACCCCGGCAACCCCTCCGATGCCGGGCCTGTGGAATCTTGATTGAGCATGTCCTTGCCAGCCCAGCCTGCTTCCTCTGATAGCGTTTTGGTCATCGGCGGCGGCTTGATGGGCCTGTCTATTGCCCTGGAGCTGCTGCTGCGGGGGGCGGAGGTAACGGTGTTGAGCCGCGATCGCCAAGAAGCCGCCGCCTACGCCGCCGCTGGGATGCTCGCGCCCCAGGCCGAGGGCCTGGAACCGGGTCCGATGCTCGACCTCTGCCTGGCCAGCCGCGCCCTCTACCCCGACTGGGTGGCCAAGCTAACCCAACTGACCGGCCTGGATAGCGGCTACTGGCCCTGCGGGATTTTGCGCCCCGCCTTTGATGATACCCCCGCCTTGCCCCCCCTCCAGCGAGCGGACTGCCCTGCCCGTTGGCTCGATGCTGCCGCCATCCGCCAGCGCCAGCCCGGCCTGGGCCAGGACGTCATTGGTGGCTGGTGGCTTCCCCAGGATGGCCAGGTGGACAATCGCCGCCAGCTCATCCGCACCTTGACCACCGCCGTGGAGCAGCTCGGGGGCCGCTGGCAGGAGGGGGTCGAAGTGGTTAAGATCCACCAGGCCCAGGGGGCGGTCACAGCGGTGGAAACCCGCTGTATAGAAACTCGCTGCATTGAAACCCGCTGGGATGGTGAGCGAGCCCAGTCCGGTTCTGCCCAGTCCAGTTCTACCCAGTCCAGTTCTGCCCAAACCCTCTATCAAGCCAAGCACTATGTTTGGCCACGGGAGCCTGGGCGGGGAAGCTGTTTCCCCAGGCTCCCGTGCATCCCTGCAAGGGGCAACTGCTATCGGTGCGATCGCCCGCCGGGCGGGCCTCCGATCACATTCCCCTGGGGCAGGTCTTGTTTGGCGATCGCATCTACATCGTTCCTCGCCGAGATGGACTCGTGGTTCTGGGTGCCACCTCCGAAGCCGCTGAATTCCAGCCCGGCAACAGCGCCGGAGGCATCCAACAGCTCCTCAGCGAAGCCCTTCGCCTCTATCCGCCCCTGGCCAGCTACGAGATTGTCGAAACCTGGTGGGGGTTCCGGCCCGTGACCGTCGATCACTGTCCCATCCTCGGCCCCAGCCCCCTGGGCAACCTCAGCCTGGCGACCGGCCATCACCGCAACGGCATTTTACTCGCCCCGATCACGGCGAAGCTGCTGGCCGATTGGATTCTCCATAAAAAAGCCGATCCCTTGCTGCCGGAATTCCGGTGGGATCGGCTAGTTGTGTGAGGAACATTTGGCCAATTTTGTCAGAGGATGTTTGGGAATTCGCCAAAGCCAGCGATTCCATACCTCACAGGCTAGACTGGGCCCGCTTTTTTAAGCGAAAGTACGGGCCATTGGCACCATCAGCTACAGCCAGAGCCATTCTCAAACATCCTCTGAGGACTTCAGAGGGCGTCTGAGCGTTAGGATAGAAGCCAAACCAACAGTCTAAGGCTCAGGGCTCCAAGGGGGCTAGGGGACTGCCCTGCCCCAGCGGTTTAGCCGAGCTGTTCTATCCCAGACAACGCCATGACGTTCATTTCCACAACAGACCTGCTGATCATCGCCCAGTGGCTGGGAGTTACCACGGTGGTCCTCGGAGCCCTGACCACCCTTGCCTTCATTGCAGGTTGGGACTGGCGCTTCCGCTTGGTCGGCGTCACCAGCTTCATGGGCGTGCTCACCGGCAGCTTTTTCGGCCTGGGCGTCAGTCTTTACCCACGCATCACGGTGGAAGGGGCCGAGCGCTTCAATGTTGTGTATGACAACGGCGGCTCCCAAATTGTCATCGCCCTGCCCGCCCAGGCCATCAGTCCAGAGACCTTGACAGCCACACTCAAGCAGGCCGCCTATGACAGTTATTCCCCTGGGCGATTTGGCAGCAGCGCCGATGAAAAATGACGGTGCGGGCCAGGGCGGTGGTCCACCGGGAGCCGGGGGTGTCTGAGCCGCTGCTGCTGGGGGAGGTGAAGCGTTCCATGGCGCTGCAGGAAGATGAGAATTTAGAGATTGAGATCTTCTCCCAGAACTTGGCTCAGCTGTCTGCGCCTGCTGTCGATGCTCCCTAGTGCGGCAGGGCGGAGGTTCTCGGGCTAGCTTAAGCCGACCTCATCCCCCAACCCCTTCTCCCCCCAAAAACACAACAGCCTGGAGAAGGGGAGACGGATCGGGAGCCCCTCTCCCACGAAGGGGAGAGGGGTTGGGAGGAGGGGGCAAAACTTACGCCCGCGTCTACTAGGGCATCCAATTGTTGCTGCGGCAATGGCGATTGCGGAGGCATTG
>JAAUQQ010000188.1 GCA_012032745.1 Synechococcales cyanobacterium RM1_1_8 | reverse complement strand
GTCCAGGGGGTGGGCCAGGGGGGTGCGCTCTGGCTATGGGAAGCTGAGGGGGGCGATCGCCAAGTCAAAGCTCTACCCTTTGCCAAACTGCTGAAGGTTGGTTTTCGCCCTGGGCTTAGGCGGCTTTGTGCTGCTGACGGGCTATGTGGGCTGGCGCACCTGGCGGCTGCTGCGGGATGAGCCCAGCCCGTTGCCCAGGACAACCAGTTCTGCCGGTATCAACTTCGAGCAACGCGATCAGTTAAGGCGATGAATTGCAGAATTGCTTAACTTGCACAGTGCCCGCAGGGATGTCTGGGGGGAGGCTAGGTTCCTTCAAGCCAGGCTTAATCATCTAGACCGCGATTCAGCTTGGCTTGAAGGAACTGATGCTGCCGCTCCAAATCGATGCAATCCTTGATGGGTTCCCACACCTCTTCAATGAGCTGCTCCCAGGAGGACAACCCCGTGCGCCTGAGTTGGTAATCCACTTCGCCCGCTTCGTAGGCTCCAACATTACGATAATAGTAGGTCGTTTTTGCAGACTCAAATTCGATTTTCATTCACTCAGATTCCCAGGGGCGCTCTAATTCTTTGCAGAATTTGGCGGAAATTGCAACTGCTCCCTCTCTATCTCTGTCATACCAGCCAAGATTCAGGCTGTTGAACCTGGGCCGTTAAACCTGGGTACTGTTCTCTGAAGGGGTGATCGAGGAAGTCTCGTAGTTGAAACCTACGGTTTTGCTAGCTTCCAGGAGGCACCACCCCCAAGTGAGACAGTGCCCGGACGCCTAATTCATCGATCGCGACGGTGATTTTAGGCGGGCTGGTGATTTCGACGGTGTTGACGTTGATTGTGGTGCCGATTGTTTATACGTTTGTGGATGATGGAATGGGATTTATTAAAGGGGTATTGAAGGGAAAAAATAATTCGACGCAATCTAAGTTCTTAGCAACTGATGAGGGGTAAGAAACAAGACTCACATCAGAGCGTGACTGAGTCTCACTTGCCTTGTGCCTAAGCTTTCCCAGTTCAAGTGAGTGAGATTGATGGGTAAAACTCTTATAAGATAACGTTCCGATTGAGCGGCTGTGAGTAACCTTTGCAGCAGCACCAAAATCTTGAATCAGTCCGCTCCAATCGGGTTGTTCGACCGCGATCATAATCGTTGCTATTTGACAGACTCTTGAATGGAATCATAACAATACTCAGCTAAAGAAATAGTTCTCTTTTGTATCTCTTCCTCTCCCCATTTCTCAACTTCTAGTGTTGCAAATTCCTGTGTTAACTTGAAACCAGATTTTTTATATACATTCAGCTTCTCCGTTGGCTTCTTATTGCCAGCTTCTTCATTTAGCTCTGCTCCTAATGGCAGCAAGTTGCCAATGCTACCCACATGATCTTCTGTCCCAGATGACTGAGATAGAATGTGTTCCAAAGTAATACTATCGGGTGTAAATTCCTTAGTTGTTTGCTTGGTCGATTCAATGTAGCTAAAGATATACTGAATAAGTTTTTTGTCTTTCGTATAACCTTTAAGAAACTTTAGCTTAGAGAATTTATCCTTAAATGTCTCTCTATCAGGTAGCCGTTTTAGCAATTGTTGCTTTAGCTCTGTTACAACTTTCTTAGCTGCATTCCTGTCTTTCGCTTCAAAAAGTTGTCTAGCAGCCTTAGAATAACTTCCCTCAATACCTGAAGGTCTCATAGAACAGACAGCATTGAAAAGAAAATGAAATTTTTCAACAAGAGAGAGAATTTCTTTTATTTCATTCAATTTCAAAAATCCTTTTTCTCTTGCCCTAAATAAGCTAAGGACAAAGGGTCTTTGCTGAGTGACGTTGAATGTCCTTAATGCAGATAAAGAGCGATACAATTCCTTTTCTTCTTGTTGCTTAAAGTCCTCTAGTATGGGGGAAGAAGTTTTAAGATAAAGTTTAGCATCACCTACTAACTCGTCAACAAAGGTCTTAGCGTCTATAGTGCCGCTGTTCCACTGTTTTTTAAATGATTTATAGACATTCTCTGCACTCACGTAGCTATACTTGGATATCCACCAGTGCCTAACAAATGTTTCTAAACCACCCACACCATCTCTCGAAACTATTATATTTCTCAACTCTTTCCATTTAGTCTTTGCGAAATCATCAGGATGCTTTCCTGTAAGACCTTTGAACACTTTATTCTTTATCAAATCAACGAAACTTAAATTCATGCCTCGTGCATTCAAAGTTTCAAAGATTGTGTAAGCTTCATCTTCCTCGCTAACAGTAATGAAGATGACTTTCAGATACTTAACAACTTGATCTCTAACTGCCTTTAAAAGTTGCTCATACAGATCAGCATTCACTTCTTTCAATGAAAACTTTGCCTTTAAACTTTCTTTAGAAGTATTTGAATAAAATTCGCTATATGAGTTCAGAAGAGTTTTTTCTTCTTCTGAAGATGGGGAATCTTTTTCTTTTTTGATATGCTGAATTGCTGTTTGAAAGAAAGGTTTAGGAGTTTCATTCTCTAATTTAAAGTAATAATTTCCTTCGTCATCTTTTCCTGCAATGTAATTTTCGTGAATTGATTTAGCGACCTTATCCTTTCCAACTTCCATAAATCGTTGGCATAAGGCAGAGAGAAGTATAGTCAGTGTTGTAAGTCGCTGCTGTCCATCAACAATTTGTAGCGATACAGACTTATCATCTCCTACAAGAACAAGCGAGCCAATAAAGTATTCTTCGTGTGTAAAATTGCCATCATCGTCAAGAGTAATATTTGAAACAATATCATCCCACAATTCAGAAACCTGCTCTTTCGTCCATGAATATTCTCGTTGAAATCTTGGGACGACGTATTTCTTTTTAACAGAAAATAGATCGGAAATTGTTCTAGTGTATGCGTGCAGTTCCATGCTTCTTGAAGAGATTAGTGGGTCATGTAAGCAATTTTATGGCAAACCCGAATTACTCATCCATAAGCTAGGTCACGGAAATCACATCTGTTACCAAATATACATTTTCTGCTTGATGGTTTCTTGCTGCTGACAGATAACTATCACATATTGCCTCGACCAGTACTAAGCGGTCGAACAATCTGATTATACTGAATCAGTTCCGCCTAATCCCTTAAATCTGGGGTATTATGCGGAACTTGTTCGGCCTATTCACCCCAAAAGGGGTGTTAGACGGAATCGAACTCTGCATAACACCCCAAACCGAGGATTAGGCCGAATCCGAATTCCGCCTAATCCTAGATCTAGGGGATTAGGCGGAACCATCTTCCACATAATATCCGTTATTCCCTGGATAGGACGACCCAGTGGGTTGTTCTGTCAAAAATCTTTGCACGGACTTCCGTCTAATCCCCTGAATTCAGGATTAGATAGAGTTGTACAAAGGTTCTGCCATAGACAACCGCCCCGGTACTTCGCGATCTCCTCACCCAAATTCAAGACACCCTTTACCGACTGACATACCTACCGACATAGCCTATGCCCTACTCACAAGTCCTGAAACACTTATCAGGAGAGAGTTTCAGGCCTAGAAAGATCGCTATATTATCCCAAGTTCTCCCTCTAATGAACGAAAAGCTGGGATCCCCGGAAGCCAGAACACCCATTTTCTCGTTCAGGGTTTCGCAAGAAGCGAATTTTAATGAGAAAAAGAACATTTGCTCGATCCCTGGAATTACCTCTGTACAAGCATTCTAACTACTTATGGGTAAGGCACAAATTGACATACCTACCGACATAGCAGAGGCTATTAACTCGGTAGAAGCAGTCAAAATTTGAGCCTGAATCATAGGGCGCAATGCCGATGCTGCTGCCTTGGATTGTCATGACCGCCAGGCGATCGCGAACCTTCAATTCCAGGCTCACCTGTCCCCCGGCAGGGGTGTACTGAATCCCATTGGCGATCAGGTTAGAGACGAGACGGTATCGCTGATTAAATCGTTGAGACAACAGGGTTTTAGGGGCTGGGGTGAGGCATTCTGTTCCAGGCTGACAGGAGTAGGAGGTCGGCAATTAATTGGCTTAGGCGTCTGCCCTGGCGCTCAACGGTGTGGAGCATTCCCGTCATTGTCTCTGGCTCGGAGGCGGGCAGGCGGATCATGGCTTCGAGGGTGGCAAGCAGGCTGGCGAGGGGCGATCGCAATTCATGGGCGGCGTTGGCAGTGAGCTGTTGCTGATAGGACTGATAAATGGGCTGCATGGCTAGACCCGAGAGCAACCAGCTCGACAACACCACTAAACCGAGTGAGGTCGGCAGTCCAAAGTTGCTTGCACAGCTCTAGGCCAGACTGTTCGGGCAGCAGCCAATCCAAAATCGCTACCTGGTAATCAGTCCACTGGCTTTCTAGGCAGAGCCAAGCCTGGGCTCCATCGGTGACCCAGTCCACATGTCATTTCCATCGCCTCTCTGATTGGCTTTATTACGCTGTTTGGTGTGGCGGTGCGCAATGAGTCCCCCGAATACTACAAAAAATTGGTGCATCACATTCCTTTACTTTCCCATGTCATCGTTGAAGTTAATCGCTGTCACGGTGAACCTTGCATCGCCTAGCCATAGCGATTAACTTATCAGGGAAAACTTGACAAGAAACTTGACAAGAAACCTGACTAGGCACCTCACTAAAATCAAACTCAGCTTAATTGATGAATTGCCGCCAAAGACTGCCCTGTAGACGAGATATCCATTTCTAAAACATCCTCTCCCAGGGCCATCAGCCGCTCCGGGGGAAAGACCAACGACCAGGGTAAGGGCAGCGATCGCAGCACCGTCCATTTTTCTTTAAATACCTCCACCTGTACCTGGTAATCCTGGCCATGGGTCGGTGGGCCATGGAGCTTGAGGTAGAGGGTCATGCGGTGGGGTGTTTCGCTCCAGCTCGTCAGCCAGCAGGGAAAGCGATTGGGCAAGCTCTGGTCAGGGCTGAGGGCTTCGAGAAAGCCAAACTGATGGGCCCGCATCCCCACATGGGTCAGGCATGCCGGGATGGGGGCAGCGGTTTGCAGGGTGCAGTTCCAGTCGATCGCCCTGAGCTGGGAAGGACCGACGGTCACCGCACGGGAGATGTTCTTACAACCCGTGAGGCGGGCGGCGCTGAGGGTTTTGGGATTGGCCAGCACGGCCTGTTTGTGATCCCAGGCGCTGGTGCGACCCCGGTCGATGATGAGTAGATGCTCGCACAGTCGGTAGGCTTCTTCGATGTCGTGGGTGACCAACAGGGCAATACCAGGAAACTGGCCCAGCCGCAGGTGCAGATCCCGCTCGATCTGGTGGCGCAGGTGGCTGTCCAGGGCCGAAAAGGGTTCGTCCAGCAACAGCACCTCGGGCTGGCGGGCCAGGGCGCGGGCCAGGGCGACGCGCTGTTGCTGGCCGCCGGAGAGAGCGGCGGGGTAGCGATCGCCCAAGCCCTCCAACTGCATCGCCGCCAGTTGCTCAGCCACGGCCTGGCGTCGCTGGGCAGGGGAGAGGCCCCTGGGCAGGCCAAAGGCAATGTTCTCCGGCAAGGTGAGGTGGGGAAAGAGGGCGTAGTTTTGGAACAGCAGGCCGATGTTGCGATCGCGGCTGGGCAGATCAATGCCCTGGGCGGAGTCGAACAGCACCCGACCGTTGAGCACAATCCGCCCGGCATTGGGCCGCTCCAGCCCGGCAATGCAGCGCAGAATCAGGCTCTTGCCCGCTCCGGAGGCCCCCAGTAGAGCCAGGGGCCGCTGATCCGCCGTAAAGGAAACCTGGAGGGTGAAGTCGGGCAGGCGCTTGGTGATATCGACGCTCAGGGCCAGGGATTGGGCCGGAGGTTGAGCCGGAGATTGGGCAAAGCTTGGCTCTTGCCCTGCTCGCGCGATTGCCTGGGCAATAGGGATTTCAAGTTCAGAGCCTAATCTAAACCTCGAATTCAGCCCCAGCCCCAGCCATCGGACTGGACCTCGGCGATCGCCCCGTCGCCCAGGCTGGCCCTGCCAGCAGTTCACCCAGGTGAGTCCACCCAGGCGATCGCCAAAATCACCCCCGTCCAAATCGCTGCCTCGCCAAAGTCCCCCGCCTCCACCGCAAAGTAGATCGCCATGGGCAGGGTCTGGGTCTGGCCAGGGATATTGCCCGCCAGCATCAGCGTCGCGCCAAACTCGCCCAGGGCGCGGGCAAAGGCTAGGGTTGTCCCCGCAACCAGCCCCGGCAGGGCCAGGGGCAGGGTGATTCGCCCCAGCAGCCGCAGCTCCCCCGCCCCCAGGGTACGCGCCGCCTGCTCCAGATTGCCATCGATCTGGGCCAGGGAGCCCCGCACCGTTTTGTACATCAGGGGCAGACTCACCACCGTCGCCGTGAGGATGGCGGCATAGACCGTAAAGACCGGATTGAGCCCGACGAGATCCAGCAGCTTGCCCAGGGGGCGCTGTTTGCCCAGCAACAGCAGCAGCACAAAGCCCAGCACCGTGGGCGGCAGCACCAAGGGAGCCAGCAGCAGACTATCCAGCAGCGATCGCCCCGGCCCCCGGTAGCGCTCCAGGCCATAGGCCGCTGCCGTGCCGAGGATGGCGCTGAACAGGGTGGCGATCGCCGCAATGCGAAGGGAAATCCACAGCGGGGAGAGATCAAGCGGGAAATTGAGCACAGCAGTCAGGAATAAGCCTTTCATGAGCCTTTCATAAAATGCATTGTGACCTAAAATGCATTGTGACCTAGGGACATAGCAGTGCCATGGCTGCCCTAGTACTCGGTGGCGCAAGTTCCTGGGCCAGCTTCAGCCGCCCTCATCCCCCAGCCCCTTCTCCCCGCTGTTGTGTTTTTGGGGGAGAAGGGGAGCCAGATCGGAGCCCCTCTCCCTCCCTGGGAGAGGGGTTGGGGTGAGGGCAGCCAAACTTAAGCCGCAATCTACTAGGTCACAAACCTATCAATTTAATCCTCGCTCCTAGCCAGGGAGCAGCCCCATTCAATCGGCCAGGCCAAAACCAAACTCTTGAAAGACGCTCTGGGCCGGAGCGGTGGTCAAGAAATCGAGATAGATTTGGGCCGCCTCGGGGTGAGCGCTGGCCTGGACAATGGCGATGGGATAAACAATTGGCGAGTGGGATTCGGCTGGGGCTGTCACCAAAACTTTAACCTGATCCGAGGTCGCTGCATCTGTGGCATAGACAACACCCAGCTCGGCATTGCCGCTCTCCACGGCAGCCAGGACATTGCGGACGCTGCTGCCAAAGACGAATTTGCTTTGCAGCGGCTCCAGAATAGTCAACCGCTGAAACAACTCCTCGCTGTATTGCCCGGCGGGCACCGTGCGGAACTCCCCCACGGCCAGGCGCTCAAACGGAGCCAATGGCAACTGCTCAAACTGGCTGATGTCCAGCGTAGAACCCGTCGCCGCGATCAGCACCAGACGATTGGTCAAGAGATCCCGCCGCGACTGCGCCACAATCAACCCCTTGTCTTCCAGGAGATCCATCTGCTTGGCCGCCGCCGAGAAAAAAACATCGGCGGGGGCACCCTGCTCGATCTGCTGCTGGAGCTTGCCCGAGGCGGCAAAGTTGTAGCTCAGGTCGATGTCGGGGTGGGTCTGCTCGAAGGGGGGGCGATCGCCTCCAGGGCACCCTGCAGGCTCGCCGCTGCGGAAATGGTGAGTGATACTGGCTCAGCTCCCGAACCTTCCGCCAACGGGGGCACGTCGGGAGCTGAGGAATTACAGCCCACCAGTAACGCGAAGCCAATGCCCCAGTAGAGGACCAGGGGCAATCGCCAAAACGACCGACCATAGATGGCAAACATACGGCTGATCCTTCGGGGTTAAAGTTAAGCGGGCTCCGGAGCATAGCTGTGGCATTGTTTGGGGCAGACGCGATCGCAGGCCTGACAGCCAATGCAATTCTCCGCCTTAACAATGCTCATCACTTTGCGTTCAATCTCATCGTCATCCTCATCCTCATCGACAACCTCACCCTCATCATTGAGGGCAATCAACGACATCACGCCTCGTCCACAGGCTTTGAAACAGCGTCCACAGCCCAGGCAGGTGGCCCAGCTGATCTCACGCAGAAACTGCGGCGTCCAGGGCTCATGGCCCAAGGTCAGTCCAGTTACATAACTCATGGTCAAATCCCCTCTGGTCAAAGGGTATGGTTGGGTCAGGGCTCATTTAAGGCTTAGTCCAGGGGTTAGGTCAGGGCTAAGGGGAAGTACGAACATAGTAGATGGCCTCAATCATAGACTGACTGAGGGCGACAGAAGCTTGGCAGGTGTGCACTAGAAATCGAGGGAATCGCTGCTCAACTGTGATCGACATGCCGGGAGACAACCCCAGGGCTCTGATCTGGCGGGCGATCGCAGGGCTGGCAGCATTGAGTCTCGAAATTACCCCTTGCTCGCCGACCTTGAGCAACTTGAGCGAAGCACCGGAAACGGTGAATTGGGAAAACATTGGTCTTCTCCTAAAGGGATGAGCTGGCCTAAACCAAGTAGGCTTCCATGTGGGTCTTAATTGTGCAGTCTGAGCGAGGATAGGTAGAGCAAAGTACAGCAAATCCTTTCGCCATTTGCTCATCGTCCAAAAAGGACTGATCGTCTTGATCGATTTCGCCTTCGACGACCGAGTTATAACTATTTCTGGTGTATGGCTTAGGAGCAAAAAAAAGGCGTACCCTTCTGGAAAGTAAAAAACACCAGAGCCGGAATACACCATGAGTCAAGATAATCTAGTTGAGTTCAAAACACCAGCGAGTTCAGTGAGCTTCAATGATGCGCTCAGCGAGCTGTTGCGCAGCGGAGCGAGGCAAATCATTGCCCAGGCAGTGGAAGCGGAGTTGGCCGATTTTCTACAGCAGTATCAGGAGCTAAGCGATGAAACGGGTCGTCGTGCAGTCGTGCGCAACGGATACCTACCGGAACGAACCATTCTGACCGGGTTGGGAGAAGTGGCGGTGCAGGTGCCAAAGGTGAGAGACCGCAGCGGAAGCGGCATCAAGTTCAATTCATTGTTGCTGCCTCCCTATCTCAAACGGAGTCGAAGCGTTGAAGAGGTGCTGCCTTGGCTCTACCTCAAAGGCATCTCCACCGGGGACTTCAGCGAAGCATTGGCAGCGCTGTTAGGGCCAGAAGCGAAGGGACTCTCCGCTTCGACCATTAGCCGTCTGAAGTCGAAATGGGGGGAGGAGCATCACCAGTGGGCCAAGCGTTCGCTGCGCCACAAGCGCTACGTCTACATCTGGGCAGATGGAATTTACTTCAACATTCGCAATGATGAACGCCAGTGCATCCTCGTCATCATCGGCGTCAATGAGAGTGGCCATAAGGAACTGCTGGGGATGGAGGCGGGTTACCGTGAGTCCGCCTTGAGCTGGAAGTCTCTGCTGCTCAAGCTCAAGGACCAGGGGCTGCAGCAGGACCCAGCCCTGGCGATTGGCGATGGGGCTTTAGGATTTTGGAGTGCCATCACGGAGCTGTGGCCGACCACAAAGCATCAGCGCTGCTGGGTCCACAAAACGGCCAACGTGCTCAACAAGCTACCGAAGAAGCTGCAAAGTGGGGCCAAATCT
>JAAUQQ010000187.1 GCA_012032745.1 Synechococcales cyanobacterium RM1_1_8 | reverse complement strand
AATATTTTACCTTGAACAATATGACTTAATAAAATAAAAGGGACGCCTTCATTTACAAAAATTTTGAGGTTGATGTGTGCCGTCAGTAATGCGGTAGGCTATCTCAGCTAAGCTCGCTAGCTCCCAATCAGTAGGAAAGCTTTCACCCTCTGCTTCATCAGGCGTATCGGGCTCTTTGTATTTCTGTTTCCACTTGTCGTCTTTAGGCGTTTTGTCTTTGGCGGCTTGCTTGGCGAGGTAGTCGGCTTCCGGCGTTGCTGATTTACGGGATGAAGGTTTTTAGAGAGCTATAGCCAGCCTGAACTTCCAGAAAATTGTTCATCCCTCAATTCAGCAACGCCACCGCCACTGCCTGCAACACTTTCTTAAACGGCACCGATCGCTTCCGCTCCAACGGCTTCGTATCCGACTTCTTGCTCTCCTCCACCCCCACCGCATCCACCAAAATGAAATGGGTCTTCTTCTGGCAAACGGCAAAGTCTGGCCATACCGCCGCAGCGAGCTGGGCAACCCTGCCAAATACTTCGCAGATTGGTCAGCAACACCGCTAAGAGTGGTGCCCGACTGCTTCGCCTCCACCACGCCCACAGCCTTGCGTTTCACAAACAGCATGTAATCCGCAAAGCCGGTCTTCAGCGGATATTCCCGAATGGCAACACCTAAGCCAGCCCCTAAATTGAGCTGGCCGTAGTCCTGAACCACCCAACCCGCAGCGGTGAGCAGTTCATCAATATCTTGTCTGGCTTTTTCTTCGGGTTTCACAGGGTTAAACCAGGGGTAGATA
The DNA here is from genome assembly GCA_012032745.1 of Synechococcales cyanobacterium RM1_1_8. GTDB lineage: Bacteria > Cyanobacteriota > Cyanobacteriia > PCC-9006 > JAAUQQ01 > JAAUQQ01. Next base: position 8,850 of record JAAUQQ010000187.1, on the reverse strand, counting down.
GAGCTGTACTAAGCCACGTCCAGCAGGTCACTGTGCTTTTCAAATGCCTGACGCACCAAAGCCATAACATCATCAAGCTGCTCGGGAGAAGAGAGGCCAATCTCCACATCGCCATTGCCCCACCGCCCCACATCAGTCACATCCCGACAGAGGCCCTTCGGATCATTCACCTCGCTAAAGCGCATGTTCAGGCTCAAGCGCAGCTTGCTCCGCTGGGGCACGACATCGACAAAGTTGGTCGAAGTCTTGTAAGCGATATAGAGCTTCTTGAACTCCTCTCGCACCTCAGGGTCTAGGTTTAAAATTCGCTTCCGCAACGCCTCAAATAGCTCCCCAATCTCACCCTGGAGATATTCCGCATGGCGGCTCTTGTGGGTCTCTGCCACCAGAGCCTCGGCTAAAGCAGGCTGGTGGTAGTTCTTATAGCTACTCGCCACACAGCCCTTAAACACCTGATAAGCATAGCGAATCGCAGAACGCCAAGCCTCCATAAAACTCTCCGGCAACTGCGTCTGGGAATCCCAAGCGATTGTCACTAAATGGATTTTGCGATCGCCAGACCACCGAGGCGAAAACGCCTCCAGCTCCTCCATAACCACATCCTTCAACACCGTTGTGCTGCCGCTGTCGATCGCGAACATCGCCCGCAGGCCATCCCCATGGCGACAAAAGCGCAGCACCAGCCATTGGCCCAAGTTGATCGAAATCGATTTGTCCTTGCGGCTGGTAATCGCCAAGATGTGCTCCACCTTGTCATAGCCAATCAGGTCCACCACCTCCTGGGCATAGACCTTGGCCGCTTCCAAGGTTTCCTCATCTAAAAAAACTTGGGACAGCGCAGACTCGGCCTCTAGCCCCTCATGCTCTACCACCACCTCGGGATAGCCCCAAATCTGTAGTGCCAAGCCCAGCAACTGCTCAGACCGCTGCTGAATGGTCGCTTCATTCCACTGCTCCAGCTGACCCAAGCCCTGATTCAAGAACAGCGGGCTGACCTTGAACCCCCCTGGCATATCGCGCTTTTCGGGGAAGGGGCGATCGCTATATTCCGAGTTGTAGCCCGTCAGCGTCAGATTACCGATGGTGTGGAGATACTTGGCCTGAACCTCCTGCCACTGCTCACCAAGCGCCACCTGCCAGGGCTCGGACAGGTTCGGCGTCTGGGGCAAGATATGCTCGATGCTGTAATTGTCTGGGTCCGCCAGTTCCTTAGGGCGGTTGTGGTTTTCTAGCTTCCGCAGCAGATACAAACGATTGCGGAAGTTGTAGATGTCCTTGACCACAAACTCCTGGCTGAACTCTTGATCCGTGGGAAAACGCTTGTAACTTTCCATGCGGACCAATGCAAGCCTCAGACTCTCCAGATAATGCTCTTTATCAATCTCACGACTCAGGGTCGCGAAGGTTTTGTTCATCGAGTTGGTGGGAATACCGCAAATGGCCCGCCGGAACACGTAGCTCTCCACCAGCCGCAAGACCTGGATAAAGGCAGCCTTATCCAACGTCCCTTCGCTGTAGTCTTCGTAAACCTCCAGCAAGAATGGATAGGCCACATCCACCCGCAGGATATTGATGTCCCCTAGCGCCTTGCGAATATCTGGGTCTTCCTCTTGGCCAAAGGCTAGGCGGACATAGTATTTCGAGTAGCGATACACCTCCGCCATTAAGGTCTCGACTGGGGTTCCCTTCTGCCGGTCGATGTAGGTCTTAAAGCTGTTATAGACATCCCGAATATTGGGAATTGCACCAGAGCGAGACTTCAGCGTCAGGAAATCCCGAATGAAGCGGTCAAATTGCCCGGCCTGATCGGCCCCTTCGAAGCTCTCCTCCATGGGATACCAAGCATTCTTATAGATAGCCTCCTGCTTCTTCGTCGGCAAGCCCATCAGCACATAGTTGCGAATCAGATCGGCCTGGGAGAGATCTAGGCCGGTGGAGTTGAGGCTCTCGAAAATGAGCTGGGGGTTGTCGCGATCGCGATCCAGGGCAATATTGACAATCAGAAGCTTGCCTAAGCCCTCGTACAGCTTATCCAAGTCGATATTGCTCTTGCGGATCTGAGCCTCAAAGAACTCAAAATTTTCCAGGATGCGCTTCGATGGCTCCTTGGGTAGCTCCCGCTCTTCGATAATGCGGATGAAGGTCTCGCGATCGCCCTGGGTGAGGAGTAGCTTGTAGCGATCGTCGCCCTCCTCCTCGGCATTAAAGAGATAGTAATTTCCCAGCTTGCGACGGTTGATGCTGGCCTGATCTCCTGCCGCTGAGATGGCCCGCCCCAAGGCTGTCAGCAGCAGCGTAATCGTCGTCAAGCGCTGTTGCCCATCAATCACCAACAGCTGCGGCACAGATGCCACCTGATACAGCCCGGCTTCAATGTAAACAATCGAACCCACGAAATGGCCTGAGTTATCTGCATCCTCAGCAATTTTGACAACATCAGACCATAACTGCTGACACTGCTTTAGCGTCCAGCTATAGGTGCGCTGATAGATCGGAATAACGAATTGATTTGGCTGTTTGAGGAACTTCAGCAGATTGATTTCAGTAGCTTTCAAGGGATTTTGCCTTAGCCGGGAGATACAGGGAACCACTGCTCTAGCAGGGATGGGCGACAAAGTACAGGATTATCCGAGGCAGGCATAGTGCCAAATCAGGCAAGACCTAGACGAAAATCTCGCAATTTCACTTAAACCCAATTACAGCTAAATTTACCCAAATCAGAGTAAAAAGGGTACGCCGCCCTAAATAATCCAATATTGTTTAGAAACTGTAACTTTACGAGAGCATTTCCTCTCATACCTCAGACTTGCGACGATAAACCTTCGTCACCTTCTCCCCCTGCCGTACCGACCGATAGTAATAAGGCCCATGGCCCTGCTCCGCCGTCGCACACCAGCAGCTCGTCTTTCCAAACTTGCGAAACTCCGGCGTCCATCCCTCCAGCTCTGACTCTGGCCTGGCTGCCTTAGCCTGGCGCTCCGCCACCTCTGCATTCAGCGACTCGATCAACCACTCCAGCTCTTGCAGTTCTAGCCTTTTAGCAGAGGCTGCGAGCTTGGCGGGGTTAGCTTTACGGGGCATCGTCGTTTCTTGTGCTACGTTACTCCCATTGTAGTACAAGAATCCGGGCCACGGCATCCCCCAGAAACACTGCTCCAAGGACCTACTCCAGGAGCAACCGCTATACAATCAACCTAGGTTCAGCTCATCACCGTCATGAAGCTCCCAGACCTAAAACAGCATGTTCAGGACGCCTGGCAAGACCTGGCGGAATTCAACGGTGCTGTCCTTCAAGAGCGCAACTTCAAACCCGAAATCCGCAGCTTTGGCGACCTCCGCTACAAGACCACCTGGCAAAAAGCCTATGCCAGCTTTGCCGCCCGCAGCGCTTGGTTTGGCGGCATCACCGAACATACCGCCATCTGCCACGTCCTCAACTTCATCCCGGACCGTTGGGACTACGACCTGCGCCACCTCATCCTCGATGAATTTCTAGCTCTCCCCGGAGCCCAAGACTTCCTCATCCGAGGCCTAGAACAGATTTACACCGGCCACAGTTCAACCGACCAGGAGCGAGCCCATGAGTTTCTTGAAGTGGTTAGCCAACAACCCCGAGGAACCCGAAGAATCCCAGCTGTCGCTCTTGGGCGATTCCCAGCCCCTGACCAAACAGCAGCGGCTGGATAGTGCGATCGTCAACAAAGACTTCAACCGCACGATTGGCACTGTCTTGCCAAGGGGTGATGCTTTCTAAAACTCTGTCAATTCGTGGATTTTGGATAGGAGGTTTAGTTGATTAGGGACTTCCAGAGATTTATCATCCAAGTCAAGCTTGGGGCTTGGCAGGGCGTTCAGCGGAACGCCCCTAAGGTCGAACCATACTGACTCATAAACTCCCCATCTCGGCTTACAACGGCCCCGCGCCAGTCCCAGCCCAGACCTGCTAGCCTAGAACAGATGTCAATTGCCAATCTTTTCGGCACCGCCGCAGAACCGCCATGGCCGATCGCGCCCCCGCCACTGCAATCCAATTCCCTGCCCCCGCTGCAGGCAAAAAAGTCGTCGTCGGCCTCTCCGGTGGGGTGGATAGCTCCACGGCGATCGCCCTGCTCCACGACCAGGGCTATGCCGTGGAAGGGCTGACCCTCTGGCTGATGAAAGGCAAAGGCCAATGCTGCTCCGAGGGCATGGTGGATGCCGCCCAGATCTGCGAGAACATGGGTGTGGCGCACCACATCGTCGATATTCGCGAGACCTTCGAGAAATACATCGTCAACTACCTAATTGACGGCTACGAAGCGGGCATCACGCCCCTGCCCTGCTCCAACTGCAACCGCATGGTCAAGTTCAGCCCCATGTGGGACTACGCCCGCGACAACCTGGCGGCGGACTACATCGCCACGGGCCACTATGCCCGCACTCGCTACGATGAGGCCACCGGGCGAACCCATCTCCTGCGGGCGGTCTATCGGCCCAAGGATCAGTCCTACTTTTTGTATGACGTGCCCCACGAAGTCTTCGAGCATGTGCTGTTTCCCCTAGGCGACTATGCCAAGACCGAGACCCGCCAGGCCGCTGCGGACCACGGCCTGCACACCGCCGACAAGCCGGAGAGCCAGGACCTCTGCCTCGTCGAGGCCAATGGCTCGATGCGGGCCTTCATCGACAAATACATTGCGCCGAAGCAGGGAGAAATTGTCCATACTTCGGGTTTGGTGCTGGGGCAACATGATGGCATCCACCACTACACCCTGGGCCAGCGCAAGGGCCTGGGCGTGGCCTACAGCGAGCCGCTCTATGTCTTGGAACTGGACCCGGTGCTGAATCGGGTGGTGGTGGGCAGCAAGGATGACACGTTCTCATCGGAGCTGATGGCGCGGCGGGTGAACTGGGTCTCCATCGCCCAGCCCAGTGGGCCGATCCGAGCGGAGGTGCAGATCCGCTATCGTCATCTGCCGGAGCTGGCGACGGTGACGCCGCTGGCGGATGGCCGAGCGCGGGTGGTGTTTGATCAGCCCCAGTCGAGCATTACGCCGGGGCAGGCGGCGGTTTGGTATGACGGGGAGGTTCTATTGGGCGGGGGGATTATTGAGCGATAGGATGGTGTGGCTGGGTTGGCTGGGTTGCCTGTAGCGCTACCCAGCGTTTTATTTCGGATTTGTCCGGGGGCGCGATCGCGGCGTTACCATTGGCGTGATGTGAGGCTTTACGTAGGGTTTAGGCAATGGAAGCGACACCGAATTTAGATTGGCTGCTGGGGGGATTGGCGATCGCCATTCTCCTCGGCGGCATGGCGATGCTGCTCAGCGGCGTCAGCGGCATGGATGAAGCCAGCGGCAAAGCCAAGAAAAAATAAGTACCATTCAGGCCTGTTGAGTTAGTCAAGCAACAAAGTTTACTTAACAACTAAAGCGATCAACCACCTGGCCCTAGTAGATTGCGGCTTAAGTTTGGCTGCCCTCACCCCAACCCCTCTCCCAGGGAGGGAGAAGGGCTCCGCTCCGGCTCCCCTTCTCCTTTTATGGGAGAAGGGGCTGGGGGATGAGGGCGGCTAAGGCTGGCCCAGGAACTTACGCCACCTGGCCCTAGTCATCGGCATTGCTGAACTAGAAAATGCTCCTAAGAGGATGTTTGAGAATGGCTTTGGCTGTAGCTGATGATGCCCATAGCCCGTACTTTTGATTAAAAAAGCGGGAACAGCCTAGCTTGTTGGGCATGGAATCGCTGGCTTTGGCGAATTCTCAAACATCCTCTAAAGCCAGTGCTCTAGTAAAGATAGAACAACCTAAAGATGTGCTGGCAACTAATCCCCTCCCTTCGCTTTCTGGGCATAGCGGCGAGCAGAGCTGCGGGTCCAAATCATTGCCCCCACCGCCAAGGGCACCATCGCAAAGGTTCCGCCTGCGATCAAGGCATGGTCACGCAAAAACGGCGATGTAATCATTGCGCCAATGCCCACAAAGCAATAGATCAACCCGGCCACCGGCAGACCAAAGAAGAAAAGCGCAGCCTTATCGTTCTCGTCCATAGATTCCTTTGAGGGAGGGTGACCTGAAACGCCTGGGGAACCAGAAGAGAGACCCAAAACAACAGCGCCACAGTATCTAGAATACCGAGGCGCTACAATGCTTGAAAGCGACAGAGGCAGGGTAGAGGTTAATAACCCTTACCCTGCCTAGCAGGTTTTATCCCAACGCACAAAATCGGCTGAACCAAGCCCCACTGGGTAACGCCCTGCCCAAGGGCAGACCGCCAAAAGGTAACAAAATCAGCAGAAGGTCTTTGCTGGGTTAATGACCAAACTTAGCCAAGGCCAAGCTTAGTAACGGCCACGGCCGCCGCCGCCACCGCCACCGAAGGAACCACCACCACTGCGGGGCTCGCGGGGCTTGGCTTTGTTGACACGGATCTCACGACCCATCCATTCAGCACCATCTAGGGCCTCAATTGCAGCAGCCTCTTCCTCATCAGAATTGAGTTCAACGAAACCAAAACCACGCATACGACCGGTCTCCCGATCAGTGGGGAGCTGGACACGCTTGACGGTGCCATACTCCGAAAAAACCTCATTCAAATCGGCCTCAGTGGCATCGAATGACAGGTTACCAATGTAAATAGACATGGGGAAAATCCAAAATCAGAGAGTTCGCGAAGTCAATAGATTCAGATTTCGGAGAGGAGCCTGCCAACAATAAACGCGAAAAAACCCGTCGATACTGAAACAAATGCTACAACCGAATACTTAATCTTCGACCAAATAGTACCATCACAGGACGTTGCAATGGTGGCTACTGGACCACCATATTATCAAAGTTTCTCAGATGTTTTCGAAGTCTGAGTTACCTTCCAGGGCCATTCAGCAATCGTGGGCGCTGTTCAAGGGCTGCTGTTATGGCGGCTAGTCTCGGATTATAGCAGCTCAGGGGCAAATTTGAGCTGATTTGCTGTTTAGCACCGATCGCCCGCTGGGCGGCTGGGGGGAGGGGCGAGGACTGCTTCACCTTGTCCAGCTTCTGTCGCTGGATTGTCCCCAGGCTCGGAATGTCGGGACTTTCAGCCCTCTATGCTCAGATTGGGAATGCCGCTTCGGTGTTCTGTAACGTTTTGAGAACAATCCGGGGATTTGAGTGGAAACCGCCGCAGCGGAGACCGCTTATTCGGTCGGGACCGCTTATTCGGTCGGGACCGCTGGGGAAGTCTCCCCTTGGGCCTCGCTGGGGGGCGCTGGGCTATCGGGAGCAGCGTTCCCCGTCGCCCCAGGGTTGGGAGCTGCACTCCCGCCGGAGACGTTGGTTGCGGTCGCCATTTGCTGAATTTGATCCTTGTACTCATCCGGGGCGAGGGCGATCGCCTGCTCAAACAAAGGCTCATAATCCGCCGCTTGCTTGCCTTCGGTTTTGAGCACAATGGCCTTGGCCAGCACCGGGCGGAAATCCTCAGCATTCTCTGCCTGGACCTGGTCGTAGATGTCCACCGCATCGGCATAGCGATTTTGCTCGGTGTAGACCTGGCCGAGGATGAGCTGCACCGAGGGCTTGTCGATGGTGCCGGGCTTCGCTTCATTGGCCTCCGGAGCCAGCTTCAGCGTGTCCTGGAGCAGGGACACCGCAGCGGTCGGTCGGTTCTCTTGCAGCAGCAGGGCCACGAGCCCCTGGAGGGCCTTGAGGTTGCCAGGGTTGGCCTCTAGGAGTTGGCGATAGGTCTGGGCCGCCCCTTCGCTGTCGCCGGTTTGCTGCTTCACCTGGGCCAGCAAAATGGTGTAGTCGCCGTTGTCCTGGTTGAGCTCCGCAAATTTTTCCAGGTGGGGGATGACGGCATCAATCTCGCCGAGCTGGAGGCGAATATCCATCAGACTGCGCAGGGCGGTTTGGTTACCGGGTTCCCGCTGCAAGACCAGCTCAAAGCCCTTGGCTTGATCGCGCAGCAGTTGCTCATCACTTTGGGAGAGATCCGTTTGCCCTTCGGGCTCAGGGCTGGAGGAGCGCTGAAAGGCATTGCCCAGCAGCGGCGCAATGGAAAGTCCTAGAAACGAGATCACACAGACAACCAAAACCGACTTGATCAGCCAACCGCTACGCTTGTTTGCCACGTTTTTACCTCAGCACAAATCATAATAACCATCACAACGGGGATAGCTTGAACTCAAGCTCCCGTGAACCTCCCCGTGAGCCTCTAAAGAACCCCGGCGAGATGATCACAGCAATCAGGCTAGCGGCTGTGATGTGCCCCTATTTTGTACCAAGCTGTGATTTCGTCAACTCCTGGAGCAACTCGGAGGCCAAATTTATGCCCGTTGCCTTGGCCAAGCCTGCTTTGCCTGGGACTCGTTGGCACTATTACTGGCACCGTTACTGGCGCTGGCCCCGATCTAGCCAGCCACTGGAGCAGCAATCACAAACATGGATGGAACTCGTCCGGAAAACCGGCGCTGTCTTCATCCATGTTTAGTCTTTCCAGGTAAAACTTTCGGATCGCGACCATTTCCCCTGGATTGAATAGCTACAGGTGGGCAAACTAGAGAGAGGCTACAGAGTCCCTCGATAGGTTTCCCCAGGCAAGTGCTACCCTGGCTTATCATGTGGCTGGCCGTATATGCGGTATGGCTGGCTGCATGGCCATAGGTGTTGCTCGGCCAAATATAGGTGCGGCGTGGCTATTTTGGCCGCTTCTACCCCCAGGCTCCTGGTCTAGGTCCATAGGTTCCCAAATATCTATGGCCTATCGAGTGTTCCTTTGCCATGGCTGAGCTTGCGATCGCGCTCGCCCGGCAAGGATGCTCTGCTCTGTTGCCCCTTGGATAAGGCCATCGTCCCCCTTGACCCCAGGAATGGGACGCTTCTAGGCTTCCTA
>JAAUQQ010000186.1 GCA_012032745.1 Synechococcales cyanobacterium RM1_1_8 | reverse complement strand
GGCGATCGCGTCTCAGGATCTGTCCCCCCTGCGCCCTGGGTGGCTCTCTCCCAGGCTTGCCCACCCCCAGCAACTCTCCCCAGCAACTCTCCCCAGTAACCTTTCCCAGCCATCATTCCCAGCGACCATGAAGACTCCTCCCTCCTTCCTGCGCCCCAGCCGCATCCCCCAACGTTTGGCGATCGCCCTGGCGGGCTTGAGCCTCTCCACCGGCCTCGCCATTGGGGGGGCCACCTCAGCGGACGCCTTTTCCTGGCGAGATCTGCTGCGAGGCGGCATCCAAATTGTCCAGGGGGTCCAGCTCTCCAACCTCTCCCCAGAACAGGAAATGTCCCTGGGGGCAGACATCAACAAGCAACTGCTCCAGCGGGACTTGAAGCTCTACCGGGGCGACCCCGGCCTGGTGGCCTATGTGGATCAGATTGGCCAACGGCTGGCCCAGCAAAGCGATCGCCCCGAACTCACCTACAAGTTTCAAGTCGTCGAAGATGACCAGATCAACGCCTATGCCACCCTGGGCGGCTATGTCTATGTCACCACCGGCCTGATGAAACTCGCCGCCAATGAAGCGGAACTGGCGGGGGTAATCGGCCATGAAATTGGCCACATCGAAGGCAAGCACCTGATCAGCCAAATGTCCCGCGAAGCCTGGCGCGGCGGCCTGATGAGCGCCGCCGGGGTGGACCGCAACCGAGCCGTGCAGATTGGCATGGAGCTGGCGGTGCGCCGCCCCCGCAGCCGGGAGAACGAATATGACGCTGACCTGCGCGGCCTGCGCATCATGCGCGAGGCGACCTATGCGGAATCGGCCATGGTCTCCTTCATGGGCAAGCTGGCCCAAAAAGGCGGTGCTCCTCCGACCTTCCTCAGCACCCACCCCCACGGCAAGGATCGGGTCTTGGCCCTACAGCGCAACCTTAACCCCACCGTCAGCGGTAATACGGGCCTGGATGAGGCTTACTATAGCCAGCAAATTCGAGCCCTGGGGAGACGGAACGTCACGGGGGCCAGGTAACGCGAGACCGCAGGAGGGCGACCTGGGGGCGGCGGCGGGAGAGGAGAGATGCCGCTGGCCTTCAGGCTGGCTTCCAGGGTTTACCTTCAGGGTTGACCTAGCGGGAGGCCAGGCGCGGGAGTTCAACCTTCACCCGCCGGGGATTAATCCGGGTGACCACTTCATCGAATGGCAAAACCCGCGCCTGCTTCTGATCGAACACATTCACCTGATAGACCTTCCAGGCATCGATATCCAAGGCTGTGAGCCAGCCGCTGCGGGGATGGTATGCCCCGGTGTCAATGTCTAGCCAGCCGTGGCCCTGGGCCAGCTCCCCCGGAGCCACACCGGGCAGGGTGAAGGTGATCGTATGGCCCGTGATCACCAGCTTGTCTTCGAAGTAGGGCTGGCCCATGCTGTGGAAGTCATCGCGAATCCAGCAGAGTTCATTGGCGGTTTGCATGGCTAGGGGCAGGGTGGGGTGGATGCCCGCATGGACCAGCCAGACATCGCCTAGGTCTTTGTAGAGCGGCAGCCTGCGGATCCAGTCGAGGTGCTCTAGCAACTGATCCCAATCCCGGTAGCTAGAAATCGTGCTGTTGCCGCCGCTGTGGAGCCAGGCTTGGAGGGCGTTAGACTGGCCTGACTTGGGGAAGGACTGCAACAGCATCTGCTCATGGTTGCCCAGCAGACTGTGGAAATGGTGGAAGCGCACCAGATCGATGACATCGGCACTGCGCGGGCCTCGATCGATTAAGTCACCCAAAAAGTAAACTTGGTCATCGCCGCCGGGGGCCACCTGGTCAAGCAGGGCAACGAGGCCATCGTAGTGGCCGTGGACGTCACCAATGATGATGCGGCGCTGGTGGGAGGTTGCCATGGAGGAGCTCAGATATCTTACCCGCGAGTTCAGTGGGAGGCTGACGCTGGGCTGCATGGCATGGCCGATGCTGCCCGGACGAGACTGGCGAAATGCCAAAGCCGCACCCTTGAATTACAGCCGCTGGGCGGGGGGATCTGAATCTGTGCCATCACGGAATCTGATTTGCGAGGCAGGCTTTACAAAGGAGAATCTACGGAGTGCGGGGTTCTGGGGCTGTTGGGAATTTCCCGAGCGTTGAGCATCCCGTTGTTTTGGAACGGTAGGGATGTGGTGGAACGGTAGGGATGTGGTGGAACGGTAGGGATGAACCGCTGTTCATCTGGGTTGTTCGGTTTGTGGGGCGAATGGCGTGGTTTGGCTGGCTGCTCAGCGGAACGTCCCTACTGGCTGAGGGCGTTGAAGAAGCGTTGGAGGTTGGTCAAAAATCCAGCCTTGGCGGGGCGGGGGGAGCCATCGCCTGGGCTGGCATCGCCGCTGTTGAGGCTGAGGAAGATGTTGTCGATCGCTTCTCCGCTGGGCCGTTCGGAGAAGTCGGCGATTTTTTCATAGCTGTCGCCTTTTTCGAGCCAGAGCTGCCAGTCATCGGGGTAGCAGCGGAATAGGGCGGCGGCATCGAGGGGGCGGATGTAGTAGCAGGATTCGATTTGGCTGAGGAAGCGATCGCGCAATTGTCGCCCTGCATAGCCAATGCCGATGGTGGCCACATCTTCCAGGGCTGGGTTGAGGAAGATCACGGGGCGATCGCCCGCCTGCTCGCAGAGTTTTTCCACTTCGCGCACTTCCACCGCCGAGGGTTCAACGAAGATGAACAGTTCCTCCTGTTCTTGGATGTCGGCTTTGACATCGTTGATGCCGCGAATGGCGAAGGCGGTCTCGCCCCAGTCCCGGCGGGCCAGGGCGGCGGCTCCGGCATCGGGGAAGAAGACGCGGAGGCGATCGCCGTAGTCGGCAAATCCGGCGATGAAGTCCTTGGCGATGGGTTGGACTTTGAGTTCGGGGATCTTTAGCTCCACTTGGATGCGGGTGAGGCCCGCTGTGAGGGCGCTCTGGGCGGCATCAAGGGACTGGGCAGCGGCTTCGGCGGCATCGTTGGGGAGCTGGATCATGGTCTGGGGCGTTGGGTCTGGGGCGTTGGGTCTGGGGGCGCGATCGCGCGGGTGGTTGTTCTATCCTACGCCTTTATTGGCGGGGGAATTGGCGATTCGCGCTGTGGGCGCTGTGGGCCAGGGGCCAGGGGCGATCGCCCATCCCTAACCCAGCTTCTCCTCGCGCACTAAAGTCAGGCTTTCCCAGTTGCCCTGGACATCGTAGCGGCGGATCAAGCGCTGGCGGTGGCGGGCATCCAGCAGCCAGCCCAGCTCCAAGAAAAAGGGCTGCTGGGGCTGGACTTGTAGCGGGCAGGTGGCGGAGCCGCCCCCCGGCAGCAGCAACACCTGGACCGGCTGGGGAGCGCCCTCGAACCGGATCACATCGCCCTCGATCACACCGCTGGTCTCCAGCCGATGATCTCCAAACTGGAGCAACTGGAGTAGGCGATCGCCCTGCCGTTGCAGGACCAACTCTGAAGCAAATGGTGCTGCAACTCGACCATCGGGAAAGTAGCTGACGCAACTGCCTATCCAGGTTCCCAACAGTTGCTCCACCATGAGCTTGGGGCTTTCTGTTGCGCCGCTGCCCGCCCGGCTCTCGCGGATCAGGGTGATGTCCTGGAGGCTGCTGCGGCCCTGGCCGGCTCCTCCATAGAGCAACACCAGGCGCAGGCGACGATCCGGCGCGGTTAGGGCCAGCTCCGCCCCAGCCTGGGAGACGGTGGACCAATAGGTTGAGCCCTGGCTGAAGGCTCCTGTTTCCAGAAACGGCACTAGCGGTCCCGGCCCCGGTTTGCTAAAGCTGCGCACGATCTCGTTTGGGACTTGGCCGGGGGGGTGCGGGTGAGGCTGAGCTGGATGCGATCGCCCGACAGCTCTTCGAGCACCAACCGGCTGGGCGTATCGGCCAGGGCCTGTCCCTGGGGCGAAAGTTTTGTGAACGATCCGCTCCATTCACCGAGGTTTTCTCGAATACAGTCCCACTGGCTTTTGCTCAGCTCGTTCATTGGCATTGACGCTTGCATTTAATCCTAGATTTGACCCTAGCGTCTAAGCCTAGCTTTGGAAGGCAGTTGCGATCGCATCCAACAACTGCTCCCGCTGGATCGGCTTGGGGGCTAGGGCGTTGCAGCCTGCGGCTAGGGCGGCGGATTGTTCTTCGGGCAGCACGCCACCGCTGGTGGCAATGATGGGGATGGGCGATCGCCCTTGGGCTGCTTCTAGGGCGCGGATTTGGCGGGTGGCCTGGCAGCCATCCACCTCTGGCATGGCGATGTCCATCAAGATTAGCTGGGGCTTCCAGGTTTCCCAGAGCGCCACCGCTTCTTGGCCGTTGCTGGCTTCACAAACGTCCATGCCCAGGTCCATCAACAGCTTGGCCAGCAGCTTGCGGTTGAAGGCCACATCATCGACCACGAGGATGCGGTACCGGATGGGATCGGGATCGGGCAGTCGCCTTTCCTGGGTTCGGCGTAGCGAGGGCAGGGCCTGGAGCGGGCGGTGGGCTTCCCGCAGGGGCAGCACCACTTGGAATTTAGCCCCCTGTCGCCACTGGCTGCGCACTGAGAGTTCGCCCCCCATGCGCTGGATCAACTGGCGGCTGATGAACAGCCCTAGGCCCGTGCCCTGGAGCTGGGTGCTGGAGGCCGCCCCCTGGATGAAGGGCTCGAACACGCGATCGATCTCAGATTCGAGCAGCCCAGGGCCGGTGTCTTCCACCTCAAAGTAGAGGGTGGTCGGATCCTCAACCCGTCGCCAGACCCGGAGGATGACATGGCCATGGTGGGTGAATTTGACGGCATTGCCCAGCAGGTTGATCAAGACCTGGCGCAGCTTAGTTTCATCGAGCCAGAGGTGTTCTGGCAGTTGGCCATCGACGGCGCAGCGGAAGGACAAGGACTTGGCCTTGGCCTGGGGCTGGAACATGGCCTTGAGCCGATCCAAGAAGCTGGGCAGGTGGACGACCTGTTCATTGAGGCTGATCTGGTTGGATTCGATTTTGGAGATGTCTAGGACATCGTTGATCAGGCTGAGCAGGTGTTCGCTGCTCGATTGAATCACCTCTAGGCTGCTGTGGCTGTCTGGGTCGAGGCTGGCTTCATCGTGGAGGATGCGGCTGAAGCCGAGGATAGAGTTGAGCGGAACCCTCAGTTCGTGGCTCATGCGGGCTAGAAAGCTGCTTTTGGCTTCGCTGGCCCGTTCGGCCATTTGTTTGGCCTGGGCGAGCTGCTGGGTTTGGCTTTGGAGAGCTTGGGTGCGGACCTGGATCTGGCGGGTGAGGGTGCGTTCGAAGCTTTGCAGGTGGCTGTGGAGCTGGTGCTGCGATCGCGCCAGGGTCTGGTCTAGTAGCAAGCGGCGGCTGAGCAGGCTCGCCCCCAGCAGGCTGAGGCCAGGCGCTGCCACCACCAGCCACCAGCCCTGGAGAAACCAGAGGTAGCTGCTGCCCCCCAGGGCGAGTAATCCCAAAGGCAACACCCAGAGTAGCGAGGAGCCCCGGCGGTCCAGGGGCAAGAGGCTGCCCGCTGTGGCCCCGACCGTCGCCCAGGTCAAAATCCAGAGCCAGCCCACCGCCTGGGGCGCGCCCCGGAGGAGCGATCGCTCTCCCAGGGCCGCCGCAATGATTTGGCTGGCGAGGTTGGCCTGGAGTTCGACCCCATACCATTCTTGATCCAGGCTTTGGCTGACGGGGGTCATGAATGGGTTTTGCAGGCTGGGCGCACCGGGGCCGATCAGGACAATGCGATCGCGCAGTTTTTCCGGTGGGATCTCCCCCGCCCGCAGCGCCGTGAGCGAGACGCGATCGAAGGCCTGGGGGCTGGCATAGAAATTGGACAAAATCTGATAGCCGCCCAGGTCTTCGCGACCATAGCCCCCATCCCGCTCCAGGAGCGGACGGAACAGAGCCTGGCCCAGCCGGGTCTGGCCGAACCGGCTCTGGTCCAACCCAGTCTGGTTCAATCCGAACGGGTCCAACCCGAACTGGCCTAGCCGGGCGACCCAGCCAGGCTCCACCACCTCGGGCTCAATGCCCCGCTGGGCCAAATAATCGAACGCCAGCCGCGCCCCCAGACTCCAGCGCAGCTCACCCTCGGGCGTGACCAGGGAAATGAGCTGGCGTCGCAGCTTGCCATCGGAATCCACCACCAGGTCGCTGGCGGCGAGCTGATCCTGGGCGGCCAACACCGCTGGCCCTGGCACCGCTGGCATTTGGGCATTGCCCACGACCTTTTCAATGCCGATCAGGTTGGGGGTGGTGGCAAAGACCTGGGCGAGCTGGGCCGAGCCGGGTTCGAGCGGCAGGTTGCGGTGCAGGTTGAGGCCAATGGCGGCGGGCTGGGCCTGGCGGATTTGGCTGAGTAGGGCTGCCAGTTGCGCATCGCTGAGGGGCCATTGGGGCAGTTGGGCCAGGTCCGCTTCGGTGATGGTGATCAGGGTGACGGCGGGGGGGGCCGGAGGGGGGATTGGGCCGGGACAGTGCGGCCCAGGGCAAAGAACTGATCGAGCAGGCTGGTCTCCAAGATCTGGAGGCTGCCGAGCTGCTGGAGGGCGATCGCGACACCCGTTGCCAGCCCCGATGATAGGAGAATTCGGTAAAGCCGATTGCGGCTGGGAGAGGTCTGTGGCCCCATGGTTTGTCATCCAGTAGTCAAGGCGAAAATCAAGGGTTATCCAGGAGCAGCACTTGGGTTTTGGGGCTAGGGTTTTGGGGCTAGGGTTTTGGGGCTAGGGTTTTGGGCGGTTAGCTGAGTTGGCGTTCAAAAATTGGTTAAGCCCGTCCAATCTGGTGTGACTTGGGGCACCGGCCAGCGGATTGGGAGCAGGATGGCATGGGAGATTCTGCACTGCCGCCGCGTTAGGATGACGTTAGCTTAGCAAGCAAAATAGATTCTAGATTGAATTTTAGCAGGAAGATTTAGCCCGAGATAAATTGTTCCAGATTGCCTTTAATCAAACCAAGATGAATTATTGAATGTTCATATATGTATAGGGTTTCAGGCCTACCACTCTTGGGAGTCCCTGCTGTTTTGAGCCTCGTTCTGAGACCGGTTTGGGAGGGGTTTGGGGCGATCTCTCGCTCGGGCGCTCCACATCGGGCCATCAAAACTCGGGCTATCAAAATCGGCAAATAAGATTTAAATCACTGCGGAAAGCCCACCAACCACTCCTAATACCGCGTAGAATGTTGCGAAGAAACGCAGTCTTGTTCCCCCTGCACGCTGCCCCTGGGTTGCACAAATTCCAGACTGTTTTGAGCCAAGCACTGGTGTTTCCCCTGGCCTATGGGGTCTTGGGTCTAGGCCTGTTCTGTCCCAGGTCGTCTGCCCAGACTCTGCCGGATGCCTCCCTGGGGGCGGAGGCTTCTGTGCTGATGCTGGAGGCCGGGGGGGAGGTGATCTCGGGCGGTGCGGTGCGGGATGGTGGTTTGTTTCACAGTTTTGAACAGTTGAATGTGGGGGAGGGGCGATCGCTTTATTTCGCCAACCCCGATGGCATCGGCCAGATCTTTAGCCGCGTTACGGGGAATGGGCGATCGGAAATCCTCGGAACTTTAGGGGTTTTAGGCAATGCCGATCTGTTTTTGCTCAATCCCAATGGCATTGTCTTTGGACCGAATGCAAGGCTGGATCTATCAGGTTCATTTGTAGCCAGCACGGCGGAAAGTCTGCAAGTTTCGGGGTTTGAATTTGGCACGATATCGCCCCTGCCCCCGCCCCCGCTGCTGCGGCTGAATACGCCCATTGGGCTACAGCTGGGTCAAAATCCGGGCAGCATTGTCCATCACTCCACCGCCGATGGCGTTGGCCTCTCGGTCCAGCCTGGGCAGATGTTGGCGCTAATCGGCGGCGATCTGGACCTGGCGGGCGGGGCGCTGACGGTGGCCGATGGGCGCATTGAGCTGGGCAGCTTGCACAATGGAACGGTGGGCCTCACGAATACCCAATCCGGCTGGCAGTTTGCCTATCCCATCGGTGGTGATGCTGCCGTCGAGACGGGGGAAGGCTTGAATCGAGGCCGGATTTCCCTAGGGGAGCAGGCCCAGGTGACGGTGAACGGGGTGGCGGGAAATTCAGCCAGCGGGATTCATCTGTGGGGCGGTGAGATTCGTTTGGAGGGGCGATCGCAGCTCCTTTCAGACAACCGCTCAGCCGGAACGGGGGCAGCAATTCGATTGGATGGGCAGCGGCTGATCTTGGGGGGTGGCAGCCAAGTCACTGCCCAGACGTGGGGCAGTGGCGGGGGCGGCGATATTTTGGCGAATTTGTCTGACAGTATTCACCTCACCAGTGCCCAAGCCGATGGCAGCATCGGCAATGGCAGCCACATCCTTGCAGCAACCCTGGGCGCGGGCGATGCAGGGGATATTCACCTTCAGACCAGACGGTTCTTGAATGAATATGACAGCTTCGTGAACAATCAAGCGGCTGTTTTGAGCCGTGGAAACGGGGGGAGCATCACGCTCCAGGCTGCAGAATCGGTCCTGGGAAGGTTCTATTCCCCTTTAACTGGTCAGGGTGGGAGGATTCAGGTCGCCACCCAAGGATCCGGCAATGCTGGGGATTTGCGACTGACTACGGACCGCTTGCAGTTGATCGATAACCATGTGCTCTCCTCGGTTTCCTGGCTGGCTGGCAACGGCGGCGATATTCGGGTGGAGGCCCAGAGCGCAATGCTGGCGGGGTTGTCGCCCCTGATTCCCCAGTTTTCATCGACGATTCAATCGGTGACCTATGGCACGGGCCGGGGGGGGAGATTTGTACCTGGAGACCCAGGATCTGACGCTGCTGGATAGCGGCAAGGTGACGGCGACAATCTTTGCCAATCGGGATCAGGTATTGGGGCTGGCGGCGATCGCCGAACCGTCCCTCGCACTCCTCATTGGTCTACCCGATGCGGGCAAAGGCCAGGGGGGCAACGTCACAATCCAGGCCGATCGCATCGCCGTCGATGGCTTCAACAGCCTCGCGCCCTCCAGCGTCAGCCAAATCAGCAGCATCACCCTGGGCAGCGGCAATGCGGGAAATCTGGACATAACCACCCGTGAATTGAGGGTGAGCGGCGGTGGGGTTGTGGTCTCTTCCAGCGTGTTTTCGATCCTTGACTTCGGTGCGCCCGTGGCGGGGAGCGGTCTGGGTAATGGGGGCAATGTCAGTGTCCGGGCCGATGACATCACCCTAACCGGCGTTAATCCCATCACCGGACTGTCCAGCACCTTGGGCAGCCAAACCATCGCCTTGGGCAATGCAGGGAACACCACAATTCAGACCCGGCGACTGTGGGTGGGGGAGGGCGGGGCCTTGCTCTCGGGAACGTTTGCCTCGGGGGATGGGGGGCTGTTAGACATTCAGGCCCAGTCGATCCGCGTGGATGGGGGGGACGCCTTGACGGGGCAGCCCTCGCGCCTGGGCACCTTCGCGGCTGCGCCCAGCGCAGCAGTGCAGCGGACGTTCTTTGTTTCAGCCGTTCCCGAGGGCAACACGGGGCGGCTGGTGATTAGGGGCGATCGCCTCGAGATCACCAACGGTGCCCAGGTGGGCGTTGCCCACCAAGGCTTCGGCAGTGCTGGCAGCCTAGACTTTTCCCTCGGCAGCCTGCGGCTGGCCAACCAGGGTCAGCTCAATGCCGCCACTGCGGTGGTCAGGGGGGAAACCTCCAGCTCAAGATCACCGATCTCTTGCTATTGCGCCAGGCTAG
>JAAUQQ010000185.1 GCA_012032745.1 Synechococcales cyanobacterium RM1_1_8 | reverse complement strand
AATCGAAGTCCCTCTCCCACCAGGGGAGAGGGGTTGGGGTGAGGGGGGCAAAACTTACGCCCCAGACTACTAGCCGCGATCTGTCAACGTCTGAAATCGCTAAACATCCGACGGTGCCCGACGCTGACTCAACAGCCAATAGGCCAAGCCCCAAACCGCCAGGGCCGCCAGGGCCAGCAGGCCAAACTGGGAAACCCAAACCAAGAGCTGCTCCAGGGAGACCAGACGCCCGACAAAGAAGGCCAGGCTGACTATCGCCGCTGCCCAAACCACTGCCCCCGCAGCATTGCACAGCAAAAACTTGCTGTAGGGCATACCCGCAATGCCCGCCAGAGGACCGGCAAACACCCGCAGCAGCGTCACAAACCGGCCCAGAAACACCGCCTGCATTGCATTGTTGCTGAACTGCTCCTTGGCCTGGAGCAACCGCTGTTCCGGAATTTTGAACCAACTGCCAACGCGGCTGAGCAGGGACCAACCGCCCCAGCGACCCAGCCAGTAGCCAAAGTTGTCGCCCAGAATTGCGCCCGCGATCGCCGCTGCCAACACCCCTTCGTAGCGCAAGTCATCGCTGCCTGCCAAAAAGCCTCCCACCAACGTAATGGTCTCTCCAGGAATAGGTAGGCCCGTGTTTTCTAGCAAAACGCCACCCAGAACAGCCCAGTAGCCATACGCTTCAGCTAAATGCTGGACAAACTCTAGGGAAAAGACCTCAAGCGCCATAGACTTCGTTGACTAGAAAATCATTAAGAATCTTATACTCCCTAGTCTATCGTGACGGTTGGGTGACTACAAGCTTATAATCACCGACTTTCTCCCCATAGGTGGGGCTATTCGCGGCCCGCTCGGTAAAGCGCATCCATTCTAGGCTGCTCCCCTGCCAACTGAGCCTGCCCTAGGCAGAAGCAGACAGGGGCAAGCCAAACCCAGGGAAGCTGGGCAGGTCCAGGCCTGTGCGGTTGCGGCTGCTGCGGCTGCGCACAGCCAAGCGGTAGCTGACGCTTTGCAGCTCGCCATGGAGGCGGCGATTTTCCTTCTGTAGCTCAGCAACGCGATCGCGCACAACGTTCAAGCGCTCAGAAAATTTCTGACGATAAATACCCGGCAACTCCTGCACCACCTGCTCCAACATCCGAGAGCGGTCGGTCAGCTCCTGCACGGTCTGGCGATTTTCAAAAATTTCGGACTCGCGCTCACTGATTTCCGTCTGATAGGTCGCAACCTGCTTTTCTAGGGACTTGAGCTGATCGCGAAGCTTCTGCACCTCAGCCTTATGTTGGTCTGACATCTCAGGGCTGGGTGCGAACCCCACATTGCCCTTGACGAGACGAAATAGCTCCTGGGAAAGCTGCTGCACAAGCTGATCGCGCACCTGGAGCTCACCGTTGAGGCGGGTCACTTCGGCTTTGAGGTTGGGGGTGTTGAGGGTGTCTGTCTTGATCACGGTCCTTGCTCCAAATCAGCGGGGTCGGGTGAAGCGATACATAGTTCTATGCCAGTCGGTGCAAAATTGCAAGGCCTTCGAGCAATTCAATGACGCCAAGGCTCGATTCCCCTCAAAAACTGGGCTGTGGCCGGGTCAAAGTTGTTGTGGAACAGGGCTGCAATGGCCGAGGAATGGGTCTGATGGCAGGCCTACTGGTCAGATTTCCGGCCACTGTATCACCTAATTCTTGAAATGGCACCCCCGGTTTGTCGCCCAGGGGCAGTGCGATCGCCCAGCCGCCCGGACCCAAGTCATGGGCTATGGAGCCAGGGCTAGATTCCACTGACGGCTATGCTGGTCAACTGGCTTAACCGCTGCTTAACAGCGGGCGATCGCGTCATCGCTAAACAACGGCGGAACCAGAGCAGCATCGAGCCCATGACCGCCGCCAGTTCCCAAGAAGGCCGAGCCACCCTTGTTCAACCTCCTGCGCGAAGCATCCTCTAGAAACGCATCTGAAGGAAACAAAATATCGAAGTCACCCCCATCTAGCTCCGGCACCACTGGGTCTAGCTGTGGCTCCAAGGAGAGCACGTTCTCAACAACGTCGCTCTCCGCAACCGAGGTCATAATTGGAGAATTCACTGGATCAAGACTCGGCGACAATGGGCTGGGTTCAGCCAAACTGGCCGCTTCTGTGGCCCTCATCCCGCCCACCACGGCCTCAGCTACCGCCTCCGTCGCCAGCACCAACAATGGCTCGCTCCCCGAGCTGACCCCAGCCGTCACCGCCAGAGGTGCAGAACTCGTGATCTCAAACATGACGGTAATCAACTCCGAGGCCGCCTGATCGCTCTTGCGGCTGAGGCGATAGGTCATGGTTTCGGTCCCTGTGAAGCCCGCTGGCGGGTTATAGACAAAGGAGCCATCCCGATGGACAAAGATTTCTCCCCCCGCCGATGGTGCATCCACCACGGTCACCGTAATCGGCGACAGCGGATCGAACCCATAATCTTGGACTAATCCTTGGGCTGCATCGACGATCAACGCATCGCCACGACCAAGCTATACAGACCATCGGTCGCGCTCAACCCAGAGGTGGGTTGCTCCCCAGAGGGAGGAGTTGGGGTTGGAACTGGGGTTGGAACTGGTGTTGGAACTGGGGTTGGACTTGGCGTGGGCACGGGATTCCCCCCTGCAGCACCATCGCTGGGATTCAGATCCACATCCTCCCCTCGCAAAAAGGCCCGAACGGCTTCAACTCCCCCCACATCCTTGCCCACATCCTTGCGGGCAGCGAGATAGCCCAGGGCATAGCTGGTGGGAGTCATGGTCTGGTGAATCGTATATTCCGAGGTCGGCACAAACAGGGCTAGATCGAGCATGGACTCTAAGGTGGGCCAATCCTGGATGGCCGGAAAAATCAGACTTTGGGTTTCCCGCAGCAGCCAATAGTCTCCCAAGTCTGCCAAATTGTTGGGACCAAACAGGGTGATGCCAGGGGTGGGCTCCGTGGCCCCCAAGACCAGGTCGTTGAGAATCAAGGGATTTTCAGGATTGCGCAGGCCGATACCCGTGGTGTAGGAAGTGTTTTCAGGGTTTGCGCCAAAGGCGACCTGGGTGCCGAGAATGCCGTACTCCAAAAAGACTGCATTGCCCGTCAACCAATGGGCCCGCAGGATGTTTTGGACATTGGTGGAACCCAGCCCCTCCCCCCAGGTGATGGCGGTAAACGCATTTTCTCGGGTCCAGTTGAAGCTGTTGGTTTCTGCAAAGGAAACAGATTCACTGGCCTGGGAAACAATTGCATTGATGCTGTTGGCCTTGACCTGCTGATTTTGGCCGGAAAAATCTATCCGGCTGTAGAGGAATGCAGCCTCATCCTGGTCATGTTCTTGGAACTCAAACAGCTTGGCATCGCTGGAGACCAATCCGGTGGTCGCCAGGAAAACATCGTGCCAGGCATAGTTGTCGGTGGCGCGGAACAGGCTGAGCGCCGCGAGGTTTCGGGCATCGGAAACCTGGGTGAACTGGCTCCCCCCCGCTGCGGCATATTCCCGCTCAGCATATTCCATCGCCCGCACCGCGCTGTTGAGGTAGTCTGCGCCGAGGGCTGTGAAGCCGTTGCTATTGAGCCAGTGGGCAGCCTGGGAGGCGGTCGCTGCATAGAGGTAGCTGGACCACATGTCGGGGGCGTAGGCGTAGATCTTGAGCGATTCTTGCCAGCTTGCTTCTCCCGTTTTGGGATGCTCTGCTGACTCGATGCCCCCAGGAATGCCGCCATCGGCCTTTTGGAGGCGCTTGAATAGATCGATGCCCCAGAGGGCTTCATCAATAATGTCGGGAATCTGGTTGCTGGATTCCGGAATGTTGAGATTGTAGGTTGCGTAAAAGTCGGGATAGAGTTCCGCTAATTCAATGAAGGAGCGGCTGGATTCCAGATGGTTGATCCGCCGATCCCAGTCCCCAGCATCGTAGTAGCCGCCCCAGGCGTCGGGGAGCACCTCGGGGGTTGCGCCATTGACGAGGGCCTTGAAGGTGTCGTCTAGGGTGACGGTGTAGTCGAGCTGAAGGTCCATGATTTTGGCTGTGGATTGGTAGACCACAACGCCATCGTCGGGGTGGAAGGCTCTCGGCCTCTCCAAGCCTCCTGTATATTCTGCCTCCAGGGCGCTGCCGCTGCGCTGGTAATAGAAGCCGCGAGCCGAGGTGTAGAATGCGTCTGACCAGGTGTTTGTGCCAATGGTAAAGGGCAGCGATGAGCCCACGCCTTCAACGGCAATGCGGTAGATGCCTGCTTGGTTGAAGTCGCTGAAGTCCATCTGGTAGGTGTTGGCGAGGGCGAAGTTTTTGGATTCACCGATTTCATCGCTAGAGGCTAGCTTGTCGAGTTCGACTAGGCCGGAATAGACGACGGCTTCTGTGGCGGTGTCAACCAGGTAGAACTTCCGGCTGGGGTCGTAGCTGACCTTGCCTCCGTTGCCCATCCAGCTCGATAGGTAGCCTTGCTTGACGGGGTCATCGTTGCGGAAGCCCACCTGGCTGACGTGGACCGCCTCGCTGATGCTGCTGAGGGGGTTGAATGTGAAGCTGAAATCCGCTAGGACGTCACCGGCAAAGTCCAGGGTGTAGTTTTGCCCTGGAATGATGTTGGCGGGGAGGTCCAGGTAGATCGTGTGGCCGATGGAGAATTCGCGGCCAGAAACGGAGGTGTCACCCATTTCGATGGGCTTGCTTTTGCGAAACAGGGCTTCTGGGGTGAGCCCGCCGGAAAAGGTTGGATCGCTGTCCGATCGCAGGCTGTAGTTCTGCGCGTTGTCGGCCCAGCTCAGATCCAGTGCGCCGCCGACTAGGCTATCGAAGGTGCGCAGGGTGGAGCGGTCTGCCCCGGCGAGGAAGCCCAGTTCTTGGCCATTGCGGGTGACCCAGGTTTTGAGACCATCCACGAATACTTCATCGCCGGGCTGGGGGCTGTAGGGGACTTGGGTGCCGTAGACGATGTCGCTGGTTTCGATGCGCAGGGCCAGCTTGTCGGTGTCTACGAGGTAGGCCTGAACGACGGTGGGCTGGGTTACGCCGCTGTTGCCGACTAGGTAGGCTCGGCCAAACAGGGAGGTACTGTCGCTGGGGGCGAGGCTGGCCAGGGAGGGCTCGACGATCGCCCCCGGCAGGCTTGGGCTGTCGAGGGAGGTGGGATTGCTGGAGGCGACAAACTCCAGGGGCGAGGCGATCGCCGTGGCGAGGCCCTGAGCAATCATAGGGCTAGGTTCTTGGGACAGCATGGCACTAGACCTCCGAAAAGAGTAGAGACTCAGGGTGAGCTAAATCGACAGGGCATAAGGTTGGGCAGGAAAAGTTTGAAGCGATCTTTCCCTAGGCGCTGCTGGGGCGATCGCTTCAGAAATCCAAGGATTGAGTAATCAGAAAATCAATCGCAATGGGCTACACAGTGAAGATGTAAATACAGTGAAGATGTAAATACAGTGAAGGTGTAAATACGGTGAAGATGGAAATGTCCAAATTCGGGAACATCTCTGTTTGACCAACTAATCCAACATTGAGCTTCTTGTCCGGAAGCAAATTCAGAAATTTGCTAAACCCTTGCTAAAGCGCCAAGGGCAACCGTTGCGATCGCCATTTGAAAGTTCCGGCTGGTGGACAAATGGCCGCCCTAGCCTTTGGATTTAGGGTCTTTCCTCGGCCGGTGAACTCTATCCGAACCAACGGCCCAAGTTGCCACCGCAAAGGCCGTTTCTAGCGAGGTTCTCGCAATGCTTTATAAATCAAGCCGGGAGGTGATTTGGGGCAGATCGGGACTCGCACCAGGCCCAATCCTTAGCTTGACTGACTCCCGCCCAACTTAGCGGCCTGGCGGTGGGATTGTCAATTGGAAGCAAACTTTACAGAATCTTTAATAGCATTAAATCGTACAGTGCCACCGCGTTGTAAATGGCTTGGCGCAAGCTTGCAAAGGTGTTGGATTCTAGTTCCAGTAATGGTTTGAGCTGTTCCCAAACCGATCAATCCCCTGGGCCTTGGCATCACTTTAGCCGGGTTGCCAAGGTTCTGTTTGCGACGCGATCGAAAATACTATTTTGGCAAAACAAATTCTTCCCAAGGATGCCATTCGTACATTTTGATACTTGTCGAATTAGCCTTCTCCGTAAAACGAAACCTTGGGGTTCTGACTTTCTAGTACAGCGAGGCGTAAGTTTTCGTATCAGCCTGAGCCGACCTCATCCCCCAGCCCCTTCTCCCCAAAAAACACAACAGCCTGGAGAAGGGGAGCCGGATCGGAGTCCCTCTCCCATAAAGGGAGAGGGATTTAGGGTGAGGGTAGTCAAATTTACGCCCGAGTCTACTAGCTCGCAGTCGATGTTTTTTATGGAGATTGGGCCGAATTGAAAAACTTTGCCCTCGTGCTGAGAGAAGTAAGTTTTGATACGCTTCCAAGCGCCCTGGGAGTGGAGACAAACTTCAGTACAAAAAAATGGCAGATCTTGACCTCCCAATATCCTCCGGATTTAGATCTGGGGGCGATCGCCTGTGGTTGGGATAACCCGAGGAGAGACCTGCCTAGGCCGCTGGTCCCTTGCAGCCGACAAAATCCTTCGGCATCTCCACTTGCAGAATGTACTGCTTGCCTTTCTCCCAGCCCGGCTCCGGCGGCACGAAGTCTTGGAGCTTGGCGCGCACGGCCCCGTCAAGGGCGGGATAGCCCGTGCTGTTGGCGAGGAAGAATTGGGGCTGGCCGTCGGCGAGGACGAGGGCGATCGCCAACACATCCTCGGCATCTGCCGGGCAGCTAAAGTCTGGATCGGGAAAGGCGATGGAGAGGGCTGAATTAATGGTAATCGGGGATTGTCCCGGAGAGGAGCCCGCCGGGCGCAGGGACTCTAGCTCATTGAGCTGCGCTTCGCTGGGGGTTTCGGCGGCGAAGTCTCCCTCGCCCAGCTTGGTATAGGCCAGGGCCAGCTTCGCCGTTTCGTCTGGTGGCTTTTCATCTGGCGGCGGTGGAGCACCGGCCAGGCCACAGCGGGACTTGTCCAGGGCGTTCTCGATCGTGGTTTCCACCTGGGCCAATTCCTGACAGCGCCGTTCTTGCTCCGCCAGCAGGCGCAGGCGTTCCGCTTCTGCGGCTGCTTCCTGTTTGCGCTGTTGTTCTGCTGCTTCCTGCTCGCGTTTTTGCGCTGCTGCTTCCTGTTTGCGTTTTTGTGCTGCTTCGTCTTGCCGGCGCTGTTGTTCCGCTGCTTCGCGGGCGGCGGCGGCGGCTTCCTGTTCGCGAGCTGCCCTGGCTAGCATGTCTGCCACCTCGGTGCTGCTGTTGTTGCCAGCCATGGATTGCTCATCGCCGAAATCGAGGAACGTGCTGTTGCTAGGGGGTAAGAAAGCGCCGGGATCGCCAAACGTCGGCTGTGAGAACGAGAAATCTGGATTGCTATCGAGGCCGCTCAGGTCGCCAAAGGGAGGCGGCGAGCCCGGCACGGGCAGCAGAGACTCTCCATCTTGGCTGATGAGGGGATTGCTGCCGCCAAAGGGATCCGGCGCGCTGAGCAATGCATTGGGCAGCCGCGCCGCATCTTCGGGGGAGAGATTGACCACGGGCACCGATTCCTGCTCCTCTGGTTTTTCCTTGCTGGCCGACAGCAGCGGGGCAGCCGCGAAGAACAGGCCATGGGCACCGACGGAGACGATTGTCGCCAGAAACACAGGCGTGGTCAGACGGGCCAGGATGGATTGGGGCGAGAACGAGGGGGAGGCCATGGTCAGGAGGGGGAATCCAGGGAGGTGGCGATGGAATCGGGGGATTAAACCCAGCGACAGGGTTTGGTGCAGGGGGATTGGATGCGGTGGGATCCGAGGTGGCGGGATTCGACACAGCTTAATCTAGCGAAAATTCCCTTGTCTATGGGTGTGTCAGGGGGCACAGGCCCAGGGGCTTTGGTGGCTTGCGGCAGGGAGTCCGTGGCTGAGGTTGGGCGGCTGAGGTTGGGCGGCTGAGGTAGATGGGAGTTGTGATTGAGTTGAGGTATTTGATTCCGGTGATTTGAGCCCAGGGGTTGGGCCTAGTCTAAGACGGCAGGGGAGGGGGCAAGGTTGCCTAGGGGCGGTGGTGCTTCTGTCACAGGAATGACCCAGAGGGAGAAGTAGGAGAGGGAGAGCTGGGGCGATCGCCCAATCCACGATGGATCTGCTGTTCTGGCCAGGTGGCGCGCTCGACGATGTAGCTGCGCTCTAGTAGGTTGCGGGCCTTGAGCAGGGACCAGATGGTGGCGTATTCAGCGCCAATTTTCATCAGCACGACCACATCGGCTAGGTCGAGGGCCTGGTCTAGCGGGCTGGGGGCGATCGCGCTACTCCCAGCGGCCTGGGATTCTAGCTGGCCAGACTGCCCCGGCCCAGTTTGATCCCCAACTCGCTCCCCAACGCGATCATAGAGCGCGGGCAGGACGATTAGCTTTTGCTGGCGCAGGGTCAGGGGGGAGCCCACGGCGGCAGCGGCAGCCAGGGGCGAGCAAATGCCGGGAATGGTGAAGATTTCTGGCCCGGCGGTTGCTGAAGTAACGCCTGAGGTAACGCCTGGAACGGCATTGTCCCGGTAGGCCTGGGTCGCCGCCAAGGCCAGCTTGCGGACGCTGTGGGCCAGATAGCTAAAGGTGCTGTAAAAGCTGACATCCCCCTCGCTGACAAAGGCAATGTCTTGGCCCTGGGCCAGGTGGGGCAAGACCTCAGCAGCGGCTTGATCCCAGGCCCGTTGGAGGGCAGCATCGTCCTGGATGTAGGGAAAGTCGAGGGGAAGGAGCTGCTGGGCCGGGCGCAGCCAGGGGGTAATGATTTGTTGGGCGATGCCGGGCTGGCCATTGCGCCCGGCGGGGAAGGCGACTAGGGGCGATCGCTGCAAAATGCGCAGGCCCTTGACGGTAATCAGCTCCGGATCGCCGGGGCCTGCCCCAATACCGTAGAGCTTGCCCCAAACGGTGACGGGGCCTGGATGTGGCATGGCATCCGAGGGGGCGAAATCAAAGCTATTGCTCACCGGGCTCGCTGTCCTTGGGGGAATTTCTGGGGAAAATTGCTGGGAAAAGTCAGCCATGGCCCAGGAATACCCTACCAAGGTCCGTCGCAACTGGAAGCTGATGCGATCTGAGATTGAGTCATCAGATCGAGCCAGGAACCGATTGAGCCAGTAACCTGAGCTATTGCTATCCTAGTCGCTGGCGCTGGCCGAAGGCAGCTTGGGAGGATGTTTGAGAATTTGCCAAGCCAAAGCTATTCTCAAACATCCTCTGGGTCCAGCGGGATCACGTAATTTGGCTGACGGCCAGATTTCCGAGGGTCCGTGAAAGCACGGCTCCAATACAGGATGAGAATAGTTTCCACGGGAGAATCTGTGCCAGCTTAGGGAAGTGGCACAGATTAACTGGAGATAGATTCAGGCAGCGGATATCTTGAGGTTGTGGTGAGGAGTGAAAGTTCCAACCGCCCAAGCAGCAAGGGTCGAAACAAGGCAAGACTCCTCTAACCTTGGGTATGTGGAACGCTCAGGTTCTACCGAGAGCCCCAAAGCCCCCGATGATTTAGGTCATCGGGGGCTTTGCTTTAGCCATGATTTTGCCGAGCCATTGGGTCAAAATATCCGGTTTGCAATCCCTATCCCCGTGGTTTCCCGCCCGTGGTTTTGCGCGGTCTTGAGGGGGGGCGATGAACCGCCTCTAGGTGGATTGGCGCAAGCATTTGGGGGTCA
>JAAUQQ010000184.1 GCA_012032745.1 Synechococcales cyanobacterium RM1_1_8 | reverse complement strand
CAGTGAGTTGAATTTTCTTTGAGCCCGCTTTAGCGGGCATGAGTCTGAGCCAGGGAATTCATTCCCTGGCTGGCTCGGGGCGATAGATTTAGAGCGTTTTAGTTGAGTTCATGCTCTAGGGCCGGAATAGTAGATTTTTCGGCGTGGTGCAGTTTTTGGTTTTCGACGTAGGCGATCGCAATATCCAATTGCTTGCTGCCCAAGCTCAGTACGCCATAGCCCCGTTGCCATTGAAATGCTTGGCCAACTGATGTGTTTTGTCGGATGTGACGGGAGCTGCTGCCTTTGATGTGCTGGATGAAATCTGCGATCGCCAGTTTGGGCGGGATAGATACAATCAAATGCACATGGTCTTCGACACCATTGGCGGCATGAGCGATTCCACCTTGATGCTGGACCTTACCCAAAATGTAGGGATAGAGAAGAGCTTCAACTTCGGGCTGAATGAGCGGTTCCCGTTCTTTTGTTGTCCAAATCAAATGGTAATAAGTTCGCCAAAACGCCACGGCAGCTATGTCTAGGGGGCTCATATTAGATTGCCCGGAAGCTGTGGGCTAAACCCCACAGCTAAGAGCGGATGCCTGCTGAAGCAGGCTCAACAGCCCGTTGATTGCATCCTCTGGGAGCCCGCTTTAGCGGGCATGAGCTCTTAGCCAGGGAATTCATTCCCTGGCTTTCGGCCCTGGCCTTGTTTTGGCTGTCGCTGTGGGCTAACCCACGAGCTAAGAGCGGATGCCTGCTGAAGCAGGCTCAACAGCCCGCCTGCATTTGTCTTTTCTGTGAGCCCGCTTTAGCGGGCATGAGCTCTTAGCCAGGAAATTCATTCCCTGGCGGCTCTGGCCGTGCCTCTGCAAAGCACTTCCGCTACTGCGCCTCCTCCCACAACGCATCATTAATGTCCACCAAAATTTGCTCCAGCTTTCCCTCAAACACCTTATTCAACTTCTTAAACCCACCATTCGCCTTAAACTGCCCACTATCCATCGCCGCCCGATCCACCACATATTCCACCTCCAACTGCTTACCAATGCGCTCCAGCCACTTCCGCTGCGGAGCCGTCCAGCTCTGGCTCGCCAGAATTTTTTTAATTGCCCCCTGCACCCGCTGCCATAGGGCACCAACGGATCGCCCAACGCCGCCTGGCGAATAAAGCCAATCACCGACGCCGCAATATCCTCATTCGTCTTATTGCGCCAAGCCGATCGCAGCTGCGTCTCCGAATAGCCCGCCGCATCCAGCTTAATCCGCAGCGCCTTTAGCTCCGCCCGCGTCAAATCCCTGGGCCGCTGGGTCACCACCAGCAACGCCGGAATCTCATTTTGGTTGCCCGTAATAAACGCCTTAAAGCTCTCCAGATAATCCTCAGGCCGCTTATACTCGCCACCGCCCAAAGCCCCCACAACATAGCCCTGCTCCATGCTGCGTAGCTCATCGGGATGCTCAGAATAGAGCTGGACCGGCATGCCCCCATCCTTGCGATCCAGCAGCTCCGCAATTTGCCGCCGCTGGGTTAGCCAAGCCGCCGCTTCTGCGGGGCTCTGCTGCCGCAGCTCCTTGAGGTGCTCAGCCATCTCCTCCAAGGGCATCCCCGCCAGCCCTTCAAGGGTTTCCCGCTGGACCTCGCTCAAATGCCGCCGCTTCCGCTGGAGTTTTGCCTGCAACTGGTCCAGAATCTCCGCCAGGGCATCGGGCCGTTGCACCTGCTCCAGCTCATCCACCAACTGGCCGAAGGAAATCGTTGGATTCGCCACCACCGGCTTCATCGTCGTGAAGTTCTGAATGGCGCTGTACTGGTCCACCGCATCAAACACCTTGAATACCTGCTTGCTACTGCCATCCCCCAAGTCCTCACATTGCCGCGTCGCCCGCCCCAGCATCTGCTCATACAAAATGCGCGAATTCACCCGGCGCAGAAACACCAGGTTGCAAATCGACGGCACATCAATCCCCGTCGTCATCAGATCCACCGTCACCGCCACCCTAGGGCTCACCTCATTCTTAAAGCGGCGAATCAGCTCCAGGGGCTTGTCGGCAGCCCCAGTAATCTTCACCACATCATCATCGCCAATGCCTTCATACAGCTCCTGAAACGATCGCTTCAGCAACTTCGTCACCAAGTCCGCATGGGCATCATTCACACAGAAGATCAGCATCTTGCCCATCTCCCGCAGCGTCGGGTCATACTGCTGTGCCAGGGCATCACAGACCACTTGATTAAACGACTCCGTAATCACCCGGCGGTTGAACTGGGCCACATCCACCCGAATCTCATCGGGGGTTTGGGTCAAGTCAATTTGCCCCGTCTTGCCATCCACATACTTAACCTCCTCGCCCGCTTCCCAAACGATGCCGTTCTCGGATAGCTGCGTTGTGATGCGAAACGGCGGCTCATGGTCAATCAAAAAGCCATCCACCACCGCCTCGCGATAGCTGTAGTTGAAGATGGGCGCACCAAAGATTTCACTGGTGTGCAGGGCCGGGGTTGCCGTTAGGCCAATCTTGACCGCATCAAAATAGTCCAACACCTGCCGGTACTTCGAGACATATTCGCCAAAGTCCCGAAAGGCTAGCTCGTTCTCGCTCATCTCGCGATCGAGCAAATAGCCCCGGTGGCATTCATCCACCACGATGCAGTCGTACTGGTCCGTGGTGATCGGAGCGGCATCATCGGCAGGAAACAACAGCCGTTTGACGAAGCTCTGCACCGTGCCGATTTGCACTCGGGTATCGCGATCTGGG
Source organism: Synechococcales cyanobacterium RM1_1_8 (assembly GCA_012032745.1). Lineage (GTDB taxonomy): Bacteria > Cyanobacteriota > Cyanobacteriia > PCC-9006 > JAAUQQ01 > JAAUQQ01. The sequence goes on along the minus strand of JAAUQQ010000184.1, from coordinate 6,956 downwards.
GTTTGGTCCTTCAGTTCTTTGATATCAAACACATCGGCGAAGTTTTGCAGATTCTCCATCTGCGTATCTTGAAAGGCATCAGCAGCCTGCTCGCCCAGGGCCGTGCGGTCCACCAAAAACAGCACCCGCCGAAAACGCTTGGTCTTGAGCAGGCGATAGACCATGGCAATGCAGGTCTTGGTTTTGCCCGTGCCCGTGGCCATGGCAAGCAATAGCTCTCGCTGGCCCTGGGCTAGGGCGGTCTCGACGGCGGCGATCGCTTGCTTCTGATAGGGCCGCAGCTCAAAGCCGTAATTAAAGCCCTCCTGCTCTAACTGGACATGGGCCTTGCCATGATCCTGGGCCAGCAAGTCCACCAGCCCCGCCGGGCTATACCAACTGCCGATCGCCCGCCGCAGATTTTCTCGCCGCCGCAGATCGCAAAACCAAATCCCACTCTTGGTTTCTAACTGCTTGTGATAGGCCCGGCCATTGGTGGCAAACACAAAGGGAATTTGATAGCGCTGCCCAGGTTCATCTTTATAGGCCCAAGGCCCACCCGCAAGGGTCTCATCTCCCTTAATCACATAGCCCCGGCTGTAGCGCTTAGCCTGATCCACTGCACCATAGACATCTTTGCTTTTGCGCTTGGCCTCGATCGCCCCCACCACCGTCAAGCCCGCAAACAAAATGTAGTCCGCCCGGCCATCCGCCGTGGGCCATTCTGCGATCGCCAAGTTCTTCCCCTTCTGAGGCCGCACAGCTTTGCCATAGGTCAGCGTCTCAGAATCCACCTCCCAGCCCGCCTCCCGCAGTTTGAGATCGATCAGCTTGCGCGTGGCCCGCTCATCCAGGTCCAAATTGTCCTCATCCAGCTGCCCGGCCGTCACCAGTTGCTGAATGCTTTGGGCAGGGGCTTGAACCGCCACCGCCTGCATCGCTTGGAGCTGCGCTTGGAACTGCTCTGAAATTTCGGCAATTTGAGCCTGGGCATCCTCCGCCCGACTCTCTGCCTCCTGCATAAACTGCTCTGCCAGCTGACGCAGGGCGGCCTCTTCTTCGGCTTGGGCTTGGGCGATCGCCGCTTGGTCTGCTAGGGCATTTTGCGCCGCCTGACTGGCCGCCAACTCCGCCCGCAAAATCTCCAACTCTTGATTAACGCCCTCGGCCTCTTGGACCGGGTTGGACGGTGGCACAAAGGCCCCCGCCTGGAACGTTCTGGCCCCGCCATAGGTGCGGTGATACCAAATGCCCAGGGTGCGAGCATACTTCAGGCAGGTCAGCGCCTGGCCAGAATGGCCGTAGCCGTTGTGGGTTGCATCATTGCCTATCGTACGGATGTCGTGGAACATATCGGCGATTTGACCGGCGATCGCCCCCCGAAACTTGAGCCGCTGCAACAGCCTTGCCTGGCTTTCCCCCGGTTCTTCATAGAGGCCGATTTTGGCCGCCAGTAGCTGCGCCAACACCTCGCCAAACTGCCGCAGCTTGATCAGACAGGTGTTGGGGTCATCGGCAAAGTAGCGCTCCGCCAGCGTTCCCAACTTGACCAGCTCCCTGCTGTGGTGCCGCAAGAAAAGCAATGTTTGCGAGATTGAAGTTGGAGTCGCCATATCAACACCAAGGGAGAGAGGCCAAGGGACAAGTCCGCAATTTTACCTAAGTTTATCTACCACTAAATTTACTCCCATCAGCATGAAAATGGGTAGATCTCCCCGGTGAACCCGCCACTTACCGCTGTGGCGACCCCGGCGACCAGGCCCAACCCAGGCCCAACCCAGGCCCAACCCATGTCCAACCCGCGCCAAAGCCGACTAGGCTAGAGCTTTGAAAGGGCGATTGTCGGTCAGGGATCCATGTCTAAACTGGAACAGGCCCTAGGGCCAATTTATGCGGTATTGGCCTACGGGGCCTGGGGGTTGTTTCCGCTGTATTGGAAACAGTTTGGGACGATCCCGCCCTGGGAAATTATCAGCCATCGGATGATCTGGTCCCTGGTGCTGCTGGTGGGGCTGTTGGGACTCGGGAAGCGCTGGGGGGCCTTTTGCCAGGCCCTGGTGGATTGGCGACGCTCAGGGCTGCTGTTGCTGTCGGCGCTGCTGCTGGCGGCCAACTGGGGGCTGTATATTTTTGGAGTGAATAGCGATCGCGTGGTCGAAACCAGCCTCGGCTACTTCATTAATCCCTTGGTGACGGTTCTTCTGGGGGCGATTTTTTACCAGGAGCGCTTCCGCCGGGCCCAGGTGGTGGCGATCGCCCTGGCCGCCACGGGGGTGGGGCTGTTTGTGGTGCAGTTTGGTCAGGTGCCCTGGATTGCCCTGGGGGTGGCGTTTTCCTTTGCGTTCTATGGTTTGTTGCGTAAGGGGATCGCGATCGCGCCCTTGGTGGGGTTGGCGATCGAAACCCTGCTGCTGGCCCCCCTGGCCTTGATCTATGTGGGTCAGCTCCAGGTAAGTGGTGCAGGCAACTTCCTCAGCAGTCCAAGCTTGACCCTGCTGTTCATCGGCAGCGGCATCGCCACGGCCCTGCCCCTGCTCTGGTTTAACAATGCGGCCAAACGGCTGCGGCTCTCAACCCTGGGGCTGTTTCAATATCTGGCCCCGAGTCTCCAGCTCCTGATTGGGGTCTGGGTCTATGGCGAGCCCTTCACCCGCGCCCATGGCATCACTTTTGGCTTGATTTGGACGGCATTGCTGATCTACGGCATCAGCGCTCGGATCCAGTCCGCCCAGCCCTCTTGAAATCTGCCCAGCCCTCCTGAGCCTAAGCCGCCGCCAGGGCTGCGGGCAAGACAAAGCCCCCCGTTTCCCCTGTTTCCAGTGGCAGCACCTGCACCACCGCATCCAGGTTCAGCGGCCCGTACAGGTGGGGAAAGGTGCCGTGGCCGGGAACCTCGTCGTAGCGAAGCGCTGGGGCGAGGCGCTCCGGATCAATGCAAAGCAGCAGCAGCCCGGTTTGGCCCTGGTAAAACTGATTGGCCACCCAGACGACCTGCCCTGGCTGGGAGAGGTGGATGAAGCCTTCGGCGGCCAGGGAGGCGGGGGCATAGCTGGCGCTGGCTTGGGCTGCTTGCCAGGCTGTGTTTTCGATGATGTGTAGTAGCAACTGTTCTCTCTGGGGACTAGCTAGGCTCTAGGTTTTGGGTTCCATTACGCCTTGGGCGATGGCTTGCTCCATTTCATCTAGGGACACCGTGGGCTGACCTGGTTGATGGAGGATTCCAGACAGCGATCTGAAACTGATATTCTGAGCAGGCAGGCCGTTCTCTTAATAGAGCTGACTGTTTTTCCTGTTCAGATGGTTGAGGAAAGCTAGAACCTGGCGAAGGAGCTGCTCAGGCGTTTGCTCAATGGCTTCGAGAACACGTTCCTTGGTAGTCATATTTTCCCCGTGAGGGTCGCTGTTTCGATTATAAACAGTAAGACAGGCCCCAAGGGGGCGAGTCAGCCTGAGAGCCAGCTCTGTGGAGAAAACTCATGGATTTTTTGGCCTGCCCACTACCGACTCGGCAGCAAAGGCATTAAGCTAGGGGATACAGATTGCAACAAATTGCAATAGTGCTAGCATCATACTGGTTCTAGTCCAACGGCTGCTCTAGACCCACGGCTGCTCTAGACCAACGGCTGCTTTCGGTTATTGGCTCCCAGCAGCCCAACGGCTTCTAGCCGTCGATTTCCAGCCATCTGCTCTCCTCCGCCCCTAAGACCCCCGAGACCCTATGCTGCGCCTTGAACATATCAGCAAGATTTATCCCACGGGCGAGGTCCTTAAGGACATCAACTGGGAGGTGAAGCCGGGCGATCGCATCGGCCTCGTGGGCGTCAATGGCGCAGGCAAGTCCACCCAGCTCAACATTGTGGCGGGCAAAATCGAGCCCACCTCCGGCGAAATCATCCGGCCCAATGGCATGAATATTGCCTACCTGAGCCAAGAATTCGATGTGATCTCCACCAACACCGTGCGAGAGGAGCTATTCCGCGCCTTCGCCGAGGCCAACGAGGTCCATGCCAAGCTGCTCGATGTCCAGCGCCGCCTGGAGACCGAGCCGGAGAACCTGGACAAGCTGCTCCACCAGATGGACCGCTACCAGCGGCAGTTTGAGGGCCTGAATGGCTATGACTTGGAGGCGGAGATCGAGAAGCTGCTGCCCCAGTTGAACTTTAGCGACGAAGATGGCGATCGCCTCGTCTCCAGCTTCAGCGGCGGCTGGCAAATGCGCATGGGCCTGGGCAAGATCATGCTCCAGTCCCCCGACCTGCTCCTCTTGGACGAGCCGACCAACCATCTGGACCTGGAAACCATCGAGTGGCTAGAGAAATACCTCCTGGGCCTGAGCACCCCGATGGTGATCGTTTCTCACGATCGGGAATTCCTCGATCGCCTCTGCAACCAAATCGTCGAAACCGAGCGCGGCGTCTCCGCCACCTACCTGGGCAACTATTCCCAGTACCTAGAGCAAAAGGAATTCAACCGCGCCACCCAGCAATCCACCTACGAACGCCAGAAAAAAGAGCTGGACAAGCAGCAAGCCTTCGTCGAGAAATTCCGCGCCAGCGCCACCCGCAGCACCCAGGCCAAGAGCCGCGAAAAGCAACTGGCCAAGGTCGAGCGCATCGAAGCGCCCGATGCCAAAGTCCGCAGCCTGCGCTTCCGTTTTCCCCCTGCCCCCCGCAGCGGTCGCGAGGTGATTCTGGTGAAGGACTTGGTTCACGAGTACAACGACAATGTGCTGTTCTTGGGGGCGAATTTGTTAGTGGAGCGGGGCGATCGCATTGCGATCGTCGGCCCCAACGGCGCAGGCAAATCCACCCTGCTGCGCCTGCTCATGGGCCTGGAGCCCCCCACCGACGGCACGGTCAAGCTGGGCGAGCACCATGTCATTCCTGGCTACTTTGAGCAGAACCAGGCCGAGGCCCTGGACCTGGCCAAGACCGTCATGGACACCATCCACGACGAAGTCCCGGACTGGAAAAACGAAGACGTACGGACACTGCTGGGCCAGTTTCTCTTTAGCGGCGAAACGGCCTTCAAGCAAGTCGAAGCCCTCAGCGGCGGCGAAAAAGCCCGCCTGGCCCTGGCCAAGATGCTGCTACAACCCATGAACCTGCTGATCCTCGACGAGCCGACCAACCACCTGGATATTCCCGCCAAGGAAATGCTGGAGGAGTCGCTAAGCAACTACGATGACGGCACGGTGGTGATCGTCTCCCACGATCGCTTCTTCATCTCCCGCGTGGCCAACAAGATCGTAGAAGTGCGAGATGGCCAACTGGTGGTCTATCGCGGCGATTACCACTATTACCTAGACAAGAAAGAAGAGGAACGGGAGAAGGCGCGGTTGCAGGCGATCGAAGCCGACAAGGAAGCCAAAGCCGCCGCCAAGCGCGAGAAGCAGAAGGAGAAAGAGAAGGAGCGCAAGGGCAAGACTGCTAAGGCTGGGAAGTAGTTCAGCGACCTCAGACAGTCGATGTTTCAACAACACCGGCTGTCTTCTATAGCAATCCGGTGTGAACTTTACTCCGTATACTGAGACTGAAAGCATCGCCCTGACTGGACTTGCTTTTGAGGGATTCTCAAAAATCAAGTCGGATTGCTATAATAAACTTCCTGTATGAATCAGTAATGGCAACGTAGCCACAAGAATGGTTTCAGTCTGCGGGTGCATTTCATCTTTTTCGTAGAAAAATCCGCCCCCCAAGTGTGTTGCTCTCTTGACACGGATTTACGGGCTTCTAAATTTCTCTGAAAAAGGTGAAATTCTCCCCAGTCCGCTGATCAGGATTCGCACCAGAACTCTATTCATCTATCAAAGACTCAAGCAGCCAAAATCCTTACTCGCTCAAGATACTCCCGACTATCCTCATCTATGCTGACTAAATGACGCTGATAGTAAGCATTAATCTGCGCCGGAGCGTTAGCATTAGGCTCTAAACATTTCAAGGCTGCCATAGAACATCGCCCAATTTCCGGTTTTCCAGCCGTAGTTAAGAATAAGAGATCCCGGATCAAGGTGATTCTCTTTACTTAAACGCCGAGCTTCTTTTAAAAGAGTTCTCTGATTAAGATACTGAGACCAACGGGGGGAGAAATCTCCAAACAAAAGCTGCTGTGCAAACTGATTTGCAGCTTCTTCTTCCTCATCTTTGACGCCATCCTGAAAGGACTCATCTGATAACACCCCTTCTTGCAAATGACAATGAGCTATATGACCTAACTCATGAGCCAGTATGAAAAGTAGCCAGGCAGAATACTTCCGGGAAGAGCCAATGACAATAGCAGGCCGGTCATCAGTTACAACGACCAGTCCATCAGACTTAGCGAGTCCCCTGCTACCTTTTCCAAAAAAAGTAGACAAATCGAGCTGGACGGCTGGAATCCCGCAACTCCAACAAAAATCTAGCAAGCTTTCTAGGCTTACACAAGAACTCTTCTGCAGTATTGAACTTCTAACACTTAGTGGATTGCTAGAAACAGGCGTGTAAGGAAACCCAACTCCATCAAGAGAGACATTCGCGACACTTCTGACCAAAAAAGGGAAAAGTACTGGAGGTGCCTGGCCTTTCTGCAATTTAAATTTCTGCGACTTTATCGGCACAAACCGAAACAAAGGATGTGATGAACCTTGAAGAAGGTTTATCTCTAAAAGAAGACGCTGTGCCACAGAGCTTATAAGCCTGGAGATTCTTCCTTGGTCATTCTCAAAATCACTTTTCCACCAAGCGGGGAAAGCTGCTTCTTCAATAAATTTCTTGGATAATCCTAAGTTCTCTAGATCAGAGAGAACCCTAGGAAAATTGACTCCTGAATCTTGAGTGAGTGAAATGTCCATAGGAATTTCATCAAAGTTCTCAAGCCAGTTCCCTTCAACATCATCGAAATGCTGATGAACTCGATTAACTCCATGCTCTTGCCAATCCTGCTGGTACTGGCGAACAGCACGCAGAGCAGCTCTGGCCTTTTCCACAGGGTCAGCGCTT
>JAAUQQ010000183.1 GCA_012032745.1 Synechococcales cyanobacterium RM1_1_8 | reverse complement strand
GCCAGTTTGCAATCGACCCAGTTGCCCATCTGGCCATGCACCCGCCGCTGCCGCTACCCATTCGGCCCGGCCCATGGGTAGCGTTTACCTCAGCCAGGCCGCCCCTGCCTCTGAGCCTGGCCCCAGTTCCGCCGCCAGTCCAACTGCTAATTCCACCAGCGCCCCCCCATCCACCGAGCTTCCCTTGCCCGCTGCTGCGTCGGGTTCGGCCCTCGCCGATAGCCTGTCCGCCTTTTCTCGCTTCTGGCAGCCCAACGCCCAATTAGAGGCGCGCTGGATTCGCCTCGATGGCGTGCGTCTGTTCCAGATTGCAGGCTGGGGAGCCCCAGGCCTAGAAGAGCGGCAACGCTCCATCCAGCAGCAGCTCAATGAAATTTTGCAAACCTATCTGCGGGCTCCCGATGCAGCCCTGGCCGTGGAGATCCAGGATGCAAACCAGCAGCAGGTGATCTACATCAACGGCAAGTATCTGCTGACCGTCACGGAGCTGGATGCCCAGTACCAAGGCCTCGCCGAAGCGGTCTGGGCAGAACAGGTGCGCCTGGTGCTGGCCCAGGGCCTGGAAGCCGCCCAACAGCAGCGCCAGCCCGAGTATTTGTGGCGTCAAACGGGCCTCAGCCTGGGGTTGATTCTGGGGGCGATCGCCCTCTCCCTGGCCCTGGACCATTGGCAGCGGCGGCTGGCGCGGCGGCCGATCAAACTGCTCGATCAGGAGACGACGTTATTGCTGAAACGGCGATCGCGTCTCCAGCAAACCCGCCTCCAGGAAGTTCAGCGGCTGCTGCTCCAAACCGCCAAGGCCAGCCTCTGGATCGCGGTCTTACTGCTCGCCTGTGCCCGCTTTCCCCAAACCCGCCCCTGGGTGATCTCCCTCGGCAACCTGCTCAAAATTCCCCTGACTCTGCTCCTAGCCCTGCTGCTGGGCTATGTGTTGATTCGCCTCAGCCACCTCGCCATCGATCGCTTCTGTTTGGCCCTCAGTCAAAACCCGCTGCTGCCTGCCATCTCGATCGAGCGAACCCAGCAGCGCATCGGCACCCTCGCCCAGGTGGCGAAGGGACTGACGCTAATTCTGCTCAGCATTGTGGTCCTGCTGGTGGCACTGGTGAGAATTGGCGTGGATGTGGGACCGCTGTTGGCGGGGGCGGGCATTTTGGGGGTAGGGGTCTCCCTCGCTTCCCAGGGTTTGATCAAGGATGCGATCAATGGCGTGCTGATTATTTTGGAAGATCAGTATGGCATTGGCGACATTGTGGAAATTAGCGATCGCACCGGCCTGGTGGAAACGCTCAACCTGAGAATGACCCAGTTGCGCACCTCCGAGGGCAAGCTGATTACCATTCCCAATGGAGAAATCAAAATCGTTGCCAATTTATCCAGCCATTGGTCCCAGGTCGATCTGAATATTCCCGTGGCCTATGAAGCGGATTTGGAAGCAGCCATGGCGATTATTGAAACCACGGCCCTGGCCATGTCCCAGGAGTTGCCCTGGCAATCCCTCATCCTGGAACCGCCCCAGCTCAAGGGCGTGGAGGATTTTAGCGATCGCGGTCTCCTGGTCAAGCTCTGGATCAAAACCCAACCCCTGAAGCAATGGGATGTGGCCCGAGAATACCGCCGTCGCTTAAAACATGCCCTCCATCAAGTGGGAATTGAGATGCCCGTGCCCCAACAAAGCCTCTGGCTCCACGGCCCAGCCCAAGCAGGACTGGCTGGCCCCTCCGAGGGGCCGAAGGATGGAAACCAGCCTCCCATGCCAGCGCTTTGATTTTGCCCCTAGCAGTCAGATCTAGCGGGCATAGGTTTTCATCGGCTCTTTAATAAAGCGAATATAGAGGTGCTTGAAGGTCGATTTCAATACCCGAGGCGCACCAAAATCAATCGGCATCAGGTTACTGGGCAACTGCCAGTTTTCAATCCGCAGCGCTTCGGGATGTTGGGCCACAAACTCGATCGCCGCCAAGTCAGAACAGAGACCCAGCCGCTGGGACATCACCACCGTCGGCACCGCGCTGGGCTCCACCTGCAAAATATCCACCATGGCCCGATCCAGGGCAAAGACATCCGCCGAAGCACCCAACAGCCCCAGTTCGCGGGGCTCGCCGCCGCTGGGACCGTTGCCTTCGTGGCCGAGGATGCCATCGATAATCGTCAGGTCTGGGTCAATGGCGCGGGCCGTTTCCACTAACATTTCGCCGAAGCGATCGCGGTCTTTTCCCGCTTCCATGTGCCACCAAGCCTTCATCTTGCCCGGCACACAGCCAAACAAATTCTTCGCCCCCAGGGTCAAGGTCAACTGCATGTGGGATTTGACCTTGGGAATATTAATCACCACATCGGCTTCCATCGCCTCCTTGCAAAGGCGCAAATGGCTGAAGTTTTCCGAGGCCGTGTCGTAGCGTTTGCCGCGAAACTCCACCACCGGAATCTTTAATTCTGCCAACATCGGCCCATAGCCATTGGCCTCCGCCACGCCCCTGGCGCTGCCAAAGGCCGGACTGTCTCCGAGGAAGGGCTGGCCCCCGGCGGCGATCACTTGGCGGGCGATCGCCGCCACCAGCTCAATCCGAGTCACACACTCCTTGGTTGGGCGCGCGCCCGTGAGCAAATTGGGCTTGAGCAACACCCGCTGTCCCGGTTGAACAAAAGCAGCCATGCCGCCGAGGGGAGCCAGCAAGGCCAAAATGGAATCATCGAGGGCCTGGCTTTCGTAGGATGTGGCGCGGATCAAGCTAACAGAAGCAGCCATGGCAGTGGGAAGGCAAAGGATGTGGTTCCCCAATTGTAGCGGAGGGGGCTGGGAGCGCGAGGGACTGGCGCTGTCAGGCGGCCCAGCCCCAAGCCAGAGATTTCGAGTCGGTCAGCGGCTAGAATTGCGTGAATTGGCGCGTAAATTGGCTCGGCTGGGCCAGTCGGAGTATGACAAAATCAAGTTTGACCGACCTCGCCCCCTCCCGGAGCCCCCCATGGCCACTTGGCACTGTGTCAGCAACTGTGGTGCTTGCTGCAATCTCACCCCCCAGGATCGCCCCGACTTGGATCAATATCTCTCCGCAGAGAACCTCGGCCTCTACCACAGCATGGTGGGGGAAGATGGCTGGTGTATTCACTACAGCAAAGAACGTCGCCAGTGCAATATCTATAGCGATCGCCCCAGCTTTTGTCGCGTTCAAGCTGACACCTTCGAGGCAATGTTTGATATTGATCCAGAGGAACTTGATGAGTTTGCGATCGACTGTTGTGAACAACAAATCGAAGGAGTATATGGGGCCAATAGCGATGAGCTGAGGAGATTTGATCAAGCGGTGAATGGAATTGAGGCCTGACCCTCGCGCCCTGTCTCCAGGCTCGATCTATCCGTACCGGAGCGCCAGTTTGGAGAGGAGGGGATGAAAATCCCACCCCCAAGTTCTCAGCAGCGTATGATAGCAATCATGAACCAACTATGAAAACCCGCTGTGACCCCTGTTTCTCCCTCTCCGGGCCGTGACGCGGCCCCCAGCCCAGACGCCTCAGACATTTCCCCCGTTCGGGCTTGGTGGCAGGTGTTTGCTTCGACCTACGGGACAATTTTCCTAGCGGAAATTGGTGATAAGACCCAGGTGACGACGCTGCTGCTGAGCGCAAAATCCCACCACCCTTGGTTGGTGTTCATTGGGGCGGGGGCGGCTTTGATTTGCACCAGTCTGTTGGGCGTGCTGTTTGGTCGCTGGCTGGCAACGCGCCTTTCGCCTCGCAAGCTGGAGCTGGGGGCAGGAGTGACGTTGCTGTTGATTGCGGTGGGCCTCGGCTGGGATATTGCCCAGGCGCTCTAGTTCAATAATATTTAGCCTAGGGATGAGGATTGAATCACAATGGACTGGAGTTTGATCGGGCTGAGTTTTGCAGCGGTATTCCTTTCGGAGCTGGGTGATAAAAGCCAGGTTGCGGCGATCGCCCTCGGCAGCAGCTCCCGATTCCCCAGGGCGTTTTTTTGGCACCGCCGCTGCCCTCTTGACCGCTAGCTTGATTGGCGTCCTGCTGGGGGAGGGCACCGCCACCCTCTTTCCCCCGCTGCTAGTCAAAGGCATCGCTGCCCTGGGATTCCTAACGATAGGAATTCGTCTGCTGTGGTTTGGTGAGGGGGAAGAGGAGCAGGCTGAAGCGGCTGATGAGCAGGGCGAGAATCGTAAACTTGATTAACTCTAAGGCCCAATATTCTCCCTGCAAAATATTCATGGCGCGGGTCACTTCAATCACGCTGCTGCCATCCAGGGAGAGGGCCAGGGCGCTCATGGCTGGCGTGAGGCAATAGGTGTAAAACAGGGCAATGGAGAGCAGGGTCAGCCCTTGAATTGCCGTGGCGAGGCGATCGCGCTGAGTCACAACACCGTTGCTGATCAGAATCAAGAGGCCCGTCAAGACCAGCGCTGCGGCCAAGACTTCAAAGTGATTGGTCAGACCAAACAGGACATAGCCAGCCCCGGCGAAGTCGCTGCTGTTCATCATGCCTGTCCAATAGAGGCTGGGCATGACGACGAAATCTAACATCAGACTGGCTCCCAGCCAGGCTGCTAGGACCGTAAAGACGGATTTGGTCCAGGACCATTGGGGAGACGCAGGAAATCGGATTTGCATGGTGGGCTTGCTTCCTAGGTGATGGCTCGTCAATCCGCGCTGAATGGCAATACAGTGATTGCGCTTCAGTGTGGGAGATGCTGTGAGGCGCTGAACTGGGCTAGCTGGGTTGGGCTAGGGGATCAAGCCAGGGCGCAACAGGCATCAATGTCTCTAGCTTAACCACCGCTTGGACGGTCGCGTGTCAAGTCTTTTGAAGCCCTACCTTGCTGTTTGTTACGCGATCGCGGCTCTGGCTCAGATTTCCCAGGCCGCTTGGGGCTGGCTCAATCCGCTTGCTCGGCATCCAACCTGTTGGGAGCAAAAAAAACCAGTAGAAACCTTTGCATCACACAAAGAATTCTACTGGAACTTTTACTGGAACTTTTACTGGGGCTCCAACAATCACTTCTCCTGGTTCCGGATTTTGCCCTTTCTAGGACGAAGCTCTAGCTGGACCTAAGTTCCAAATTGATCTAGTCATCGCTGTCTTCATCGACCTGAGTCAGTTTGATGTGCTTACGGCCCAAGGTGATTTGGAATTCATCACCAGGGTTGAGGTCCATCTGCTTGGTGTAGGCTGCACCGATCAGGAGGTTGCCATTGGACTGCACGGTAATGCGGTAGCTGGCACTGCGTCCACCCCGACCGCTGGTGTCGCCCTTCTTGCCATCTAGGTCAATGCCCTCGGCCTCGATCAGCGCATTGTAGAACTTCATCAAGTTGACGCGATCGCGACCACTCTTTGTCGTTGCAGAATACCCACAGGCCTTGGCTTTTTCTTCTTTGCTGAGATTGCCCAATTCCTTGACTTTCTTCAGCAGCTCCACCCCTGAAAGGGGGGTGTCAGAAATATCGTCGGAAGCATCCGCTTGGGAGACCTTCGCAGCCTTCGTTGAAGCGGTGGCCTTGGCTTTGGCTCTAGCTTTAGTGGCAGCCTTCGTTTTGGGTTCGGCCTGGATCTCAGCCTGGGGGCCATCGATCACAACGGGCTCCGCTTCGGACTTGGATGCCGATTTTGCAGCGGTGGTTTTGGTCGCCGTGGCGGTGGCAGCCTTGGATGCGGCGGGAGCTTTCTTCTTGACAGATTTAGCCGTCGTCCGACTCGATACTTTACGGGTACTCTTCACTGCAGCCTGGGTCGTGGTTGTCTTTCTAGCCATCATTAGTTAGGGGAGGTCTAAATTTTCAAAAGGAATAAACGACAGACCCAATCTGCTTTGGGCAGACAGGTTGGGCTTGTAGGGCTCAGCACCCAAGGTGGGCATTGAAGCCGTCAGATGCAACAGGAGGACCAAACGCCACACTGCCACAAGCTGGACAAAGTGCAGACCGGGGTGAACAGGAAACGCCTAACTTGAATCAGGCTTGTGATAGCAGCGGGAGGTGATAGCACCGACTGTGGATCACACTGGCTGTTGATAACACCGGCTGTTGATGACAACTGGCGATCGCAACGGCTTCGCTTCTGTTTAGACCTAGCCTGGCCATCGGGTGAATCGCCGAGGATAAGCCGTCTGTCGCCCAAAATCTTCTTTAGTTCGTATACATCTTACAAGAATGTATTGAAAATGCACATCAAACCTGATTATTTTATCTGCCTATATTTGCTAGTCTTTTGAAGAGAATCAACGCCGACTTGGCAAAATATCAAATAAATCATGTCTCGATACGGCCTGCCGGGGCGATCGCCTCTCCAGGCTTTTTTCCTGCCCTCACTGGTTTTGAGTCTCAGTAGCTGTTAGAAAGACCCCCAAAATCCCTTGCTCAAGCTAACCACTCGCATCCACTACAGCGTGAAGGCCCTGCTCGATCTGAGCCTTCAGCCAGCGGGCACAGCGGCCTCGGTCCAGGCCATTTGCAAACGCCAAAGCCTGCCTGCCCCCTATCTAGAGAAGTTGTTAATTGAGCTGCGCCGGGGCGGCATTGTCTGCTCCAGTCGCGGAGCCCAAGGGGGCTACTCCCTGGCGCGATCGCCCCAGGAGATCTCCCTTGCCCAGATCTTGGAGGCCGTGGGGGAAACCCTCTCGCCAATCCTGGAAACTGAGCCGCAAGCCGCCCAAGTTGAAGATTGGGTGACCTACAGTTTGTGGTTCCGGCTCAATCTCAAACTGACGGAAGCGTTGGAGAAGATTTCCCTGGAAGATCTCTACTATGATGCCCGTAGCTGGCAGGCCAGCCAGGGAGAGGAAAGTAATTTTATTGTTTAGGGATTTCTATCGGAGAATGTTTGAGAATAGCCTTGGCTGCGGCCAATGGTGCCCATAGCCCGCACTTTTGACGTTGAAAAACGCGCACAGCCTAGCCTGTCGGGTCTAGGATTGCTGGCTTTGATGAATTCTCAAGCATTCTCTCATGGTGAGCTGGGACATGGCGGGTCTGGTCTGGCAGTTGGGATGGGAATAGAACGCTTGCAAGTACATAGTATTTATGAACTATTTTTGGGTCTGACCCTGCCACTGTTGTTATCACTTTAGCCCTGGCTTCTGGGCTAGATTTTTGCCTGGGAGATCCCTGGAGCTGGCCCCACCCCGTCCAGTTTATGGGGGGCTATATTCAGCGTTATCAACAACTGCTATTGCCGCGCATCTCGTCTGCTTGGGGGCAGCGTTGTTTGGGCGTGGGGCTGATGCTAAGTCTAGTGGCGCTGGTGGTGCTGGGCAGTTGTGGCCTGCTCCTTTGGCTAGACCAGCGGCTGCCTCTGCTCAGTCAGCTAACCGCTGTGGTGCTGTTGGCGAGCTGTTTGGCAGGGCGGAGTTTGCGCCTGGCTGCCGAGGCGGTTTTGGGGCCGCTGGAGCGGGGGGAGCTGGGGGCAGCCCGCGATCGCCTCAGCCGTTACGTCGGTCGCGACACCGCCCAGCTCTCCCCAGCGGAAATCTACCGAGCGGTCTTTGAAACGGTGACGGAGAATGCCGTTGATGGGGTGCTTGCGCCCCTGTTTTACGCCATCTTGGGCAGCTTTACCCCCTGGGGGCCGGTGCCCTGGGCCTTGGGATACAAAGCCCTCAGCACCTTGGATTCCATGGTGGGCTATCGGCAGATGCCCTATACCCATTTGGGCTGGTGCAGTGCCCGCACGGAGGACTTTGCCACCTGGTTGCCCTGTCGCTTGGCGGTGCTCTGGGTGGCCTTGGCGTCGGGCCAGCCGGGGCGGGTGCTGCGCCTGTGCTGGCGCGATGCCCGCCAGGATCCGAGCCCGAATGCGGGCTGGAGTGAATGTGCCTATGCGGCGGCCCTGGGGGTGCAGGTGGGGGGAGCCAATGTCTATGGCGGAGTGGTGAGGCAGAAACCGCTGCTGGGGGACGATGTGCAGCCGGTGACGGCGGAGCGGATTGGGCGGGCGTTGCAGTTGACCCGGTGGTGTTTTTTGAGTTGGTTGGGGGGGGCGATCGCGCTACAGGCTTTCGTAGGCATCGCCCTGTAATTGGGATCAGTAATCAGCTCGGCTTGGGTCTGTAATCGGTCGCGGGATTGAAGCTGTTTGAGTCAATCAATCAGCGCTCCAGGAATTGAAAGGATTGATCTGTCGATAAATTCGTCCCTGGATCCAGGAATTGCCCATGTCTTCTTCGCAGCGATTGCATTAAAATTCAGTCTTTGCGAGACGATCTGCCATGTCCCAGGAAGTCATCGAAATTCTCTGCGCCGAAGCCGTTCGCCGCACCTGCAACCGCCTCGCCTCGGAGCTGGTGGAACAGGGGGGCACTCTGGACAGCTTGGTCCTGCTTGGCATCTACACCCGAGGCGTTCCCCTAGCCCATGGCCTGGCTACCCAGATCAAGGCCCTCGAAGGGATCGATGTGCCGGTGGGGGAGCTGGACATTACGTTTTACCGCGATGATCTGGATCAAATTGGCATTCGCACCCCGGCCAAGACGAGCATCGGCGTTGACCTGACGGGCAAAGTCGTTGTGATTGTCGATGATGTGATTTTCAAAGGCCGCACCATTCGCGCTGCCCTTGATGCCATCAATGACTATGGCCGCCCCCGACTGATTCGCCTCGCAGTGCTGGTGGATCGAGGCCATCGGGAAGTGCCAATCCATCCCGATTTTGTCGGCAAGCAATTGCCCACCGCCAAGCAGGAGCAGGTGAAGGTGTATCTGCAAGATATCGATGGCCGCGATGGGGTGGAGTTGATTCGCGGCTAGGGCGGGGTTTATGGTGTGGGCTCATCCCAGGTGCTCATCCCAGGCACTCATGCCAAGCGCTCATCCCAGCCACGGAGCTTGCCGGGATTGAGCAGCCCCTGGGGATCGACCTGGGCTTTGAAGGCCACCTTGGCGGGATCGATCTGGCCGCTGCCGCCATCCTCCACCGTATATTTGTGGGGGTTGGGAATAAAACAGCCCGCTGCCTGGAGGGTCTCGATAATTTGATTCAGGCGGGCTTCGGTTGTGTAGCGCACGAGCTGCAAGGCACCGGGGATGAGCTCCCCCCCCTGGCGGAAAAACTCCAGATGCACCATGACCTCTTCTTCCCCAAACTGTTCATACATCTGTTCCAAGACGACCAGGTCGGGGTCGCGAGGGAAAAGGCATTGGAGATAGGTCAGGCTGGGGTCAGCATTGCGGGCGTGGAGCGTGGTGTGGTTCCAGGTGTATTCCAGCAGGGGCGTGCCCTTGCCGCTGTCAGCGGCGCTGCGTTCATAGCTGATGCTGCCCCCCATGGCCTGGACTAGCGTTTCAAAGGGTTCGAGGCTGGATTCGGCGACCATGGCGAAGACCGCTGCCTTGCCCTCGCCCAGGTAGGGCTGGAGTGCGGTGAAGTAGCGGGGGATGGGCCAGGCAAAGACGCTGATTAGCTTTTTGACGATGCCGGTGGCATCGCCCAGGGCCTGGCCGAAGCGGGCGGCGGCCATGAAGCTGTCGAACTGGATGATGCGATCGCCCCAGTCATACACCGGAGCCAAAGGAATTTCCAACTCAGTCATGATGCCGGTGGTGCCATAGCCATGGTTGACCTGGGCCAGGTCATCCCCGCGCAATTCCAGAACGCGCGGTTCGGCCTCCAGGGTAACGATGCGGACGGCCTGGACATTGCCGCGATCGCCCAACGTCCCGTAATTCACCGAGCCCATGCCACAGCTCCCCCCCGCCAATGAAGCCGCCAATCGTCGCGGTGCGATAGGTAGAGGGGGCCATGCGCAGCTCCCAGCCGCTGGG
>JAAUQQ010000182.1 GCA_012032745.1 Synechococcales cyanobacterium RM1_1_8 | reverse complement strand
TGACCCCCCCCAGCACCCTGGCCCCGATCGCCCCATCTCCCGCTGCTCCCACCCGACCCGCTTTTCCGGCAACCTGCCAAGCTGTGGTTTTTGAAGCGGCGGGGCTCGGATTTGCTCTGCCCCTGGGTGCCATTGGCCGCATTGTCCACCGATCGCTGCTACGCCAGGATCCGAAAATTCCGGGGCTGCTGTACTTGGACGATCAGCCGTTGGATGTGGTGGATCTGAGTCTTTTGCTCCAGCAGACTCAAGCTGCCCGGCCCGATTCGGGAGCAGCAGAAGCACAGTTTTTTATCTTGACAGAGGTAGGGCGGGCGATGGCGATCGCCATTGATGCCCCCCCGGTAATCATGGCCTTGCCCCTGGGAAATGTGCGCGATCTGCCCCAGGCCCAGCGGCAGCAACTGCGGGATCTCGCGGAACAGATGGCGGTGGTGGAGATTGGGGAAACGCCTAGCAGCTTGTTTTTGCTGGATCTCCAGGCTTTGGCTGCGCTGGGTCTGGCTTGAAGGTTGGGGAGGGCCGTATCCCTAGGATTTTGATCTGGCTACTTTTCGGGAATTTTTTCTCTCCCTGGGGTTTCATTCTAGGGAGGCCGGGACTCCTGGCCGCGCCTGGGCACTTCTGCGTCTAGATCTTGGTCTAAACCTTGGTCTGGCTTCTTGTCCGAACTCTCCACTGCTCCTTCACAGCCTAAACCTATGAGCTTTACGCGGAAAAGCACGATCGCCCTCGCCGCCGCTACGGCGATCGCTGGCACTGCCGGAGCCTATGTCTACTTCAATGGCCTCCCCGGCCAGGGCGGCGGCGATGGCACCTATGGCAGCGCCAAGCTGGTGCCCGATGAAGCCATGGCCGCCGTGGCGATCCTCAACAATGGCCCAGCCCTGGAGCAGCTCGGCAGCTTTGGCAGCAGCCAAACCCAAGCCCAGGCGGACAGCGCCCTACAGGATTTTAAGCAACAAACCCTAGAAGACACCGGCCTTTCCCTCGATCAAGACATCTTGCCCCTGTTGGATGGCGTGCTGATCGCCCTGCTGCCCCCCACCAGCATTGATGCGGCGGGCGCACCGGAGCTGTTGACGGTGTTGAGTACCAATAATCCAGTCAAGGCGCTGGGCCTGTTGAGCAAGGCCCAGGAAGGTGCTGAGGTAGAAGTCACAACCAGTGACTACCGAGGCGTTTCGATTTCTGAATTGACCCGTCCCCTGTCTGGTTCAAACGTTGACCCCCAAGCCAGCCCGGAAGCCAGCCCGGAAGCCAATCCTCAAGCCAGCTCGGAAGCTAATCCTGAAAGTAGCCCAACAAACAAGCCGTTCTTTGCTGCCGTGGTCAACCAGCGCCTGGTGATTGCCGCCAGCCGCCGCCCGGTGGAACTGGCGATCGAGGCCAGCCAGGGCGAGGGCTCCCTCGCCGATCTGCCCCAGGCGGCCCAGGCGCTCAAGACCAGCGGTGACCAGAGCCGCGATGATCAGGCTTTAGCGCGCCTCTATGTGCCCGACTATGGCGCTCTGATCAGCCAATCCACGGCCCTCTCGCCCGATGCAGCGCCGATCTCGCCGGAGGCCCTAGCCCAACTCGAAAAGGTCAATAGCATCGCAGCCGAACTGAGCGTCGAAGCCGAGGGCCTGCACCTCCAGGCCACCACTCTGCTGGATCCCTCCCTGCGCCCAGCGGAAGCCACCGCCAGCCCCAGTAAAGCCGTGGATCGCTTCCCGGCGGAAACCGTGGCCTTTTTCACGGGCCAGGGCATTAGCCAATCCTGGGCCAAGGTGACGGAACAGTCCGCCAGCCTGCCCGAGAGCGCCCAGGTGCTGGAGCTGATGCGCAATGCCTCTAAACAGCTGGATGTGGATTTGGATCGGGATGTCTTTGGTTGGATGACGGGAGAACTGGCCTTTGGCCTTGTGCCGGTGACGGGCGGGCTGGTGGGCCAGGTGGGCGTGGGGGCAGCGGTGGTGGTGGACAGTGGCGATCGCCCCGCCACGGAAGCCCTGTTCACCAAGCTGGACAAGCTCGCCGCAGGCAACCAGCTCAAGGTCGATCAAAAGACCGTCGGTCAGCAGGCCATCACCGCCTGGGGTGCGCCGATTCCGGGCAGCCAAGAGTCCCTGCTGGGCCGGGGTTGGCTCGATAATGATTCGCTGTTTGTGGCCCTGGGCGACAACCTGGTGACCCAGATGGCGGCGGTGCCCCAGCAGGCTTTGCCCAGCAGCCCGGTGTTCCAATCGATCATGGACAAGCTGCCCAAGGACAACCTGGGCTATGGCTTTGTGAATGTGGAGCAGGCGCTGGTGTTGGCAACGCGATCGCCCCTGGCCAGCCAGCTCGATCCCCAGGTGCTGGAGGTGCTGCGCATGGTCGAGGGCATCGGCCTAGCGACGACCTGGGACAAGGCTGACACCTCGAAGCTGGAGTTGTTCGTGTCGCTGAAGTCTGAGGATGAGCTGGAGGCAGCGGCGAAGTAAACGGCTGCGCAACTTTTTGGGTGGGGAAAGTCAGTTCCGGATAGTTGCTCGGCACGGATCAATCGGCATGGATCAAAAGGGATTGTCCATGGCACTTCGCCCCCAGACGAGATGAACCAGTCTAGACTCGACTGGTGTGAACACAGTAGCTATTTTATGGATAAGGGGCTGGGGGGATGAGGCCGGCGCAAGCTAGCCTGGGAACTTCCATCCTGCTGGACTGGGAGCCGATGGAAGGCCTTGCTTCCACTGAAGTCTCTCGTTCTATTTTTCCGGATTTGTTTTCCGGATTTGAGCTGTGACGGACTTGGCGTTGCTGGAGAATTGAGCATGGGATTACTCGATCGAGTGGGACGGATCGTGCGGGCTCAGGTGACCCACTGGGCCAGCCAGGAATTCGGCCAAGGAATCGGCCAAGGGATTGGCCAGCGGCTCAGCCAGCCAGCCAGCCAGGCCGAAGACCCCGCGCGCATTCTGGAGCAAACCGTCCAACAGATGCAGCAGGATGTGCTGGAGCTGCGCCAGGCTGTGGCCCAGGCCGTGGCCACCCTCAAGCGCACGGAACGCCAGCGATTCCAGGCAGAAACCCAGGCCGCCGATTGGCAGCGGCGGGCATTTATGGCGGGGGAGGAGGGCCAGGTGGCCCTGGCGCGCGAAGCCCTGGCCCAGCGTCAGACCTACATCAATACAGCGGAGGCCTACGCCAGCCAGCTTCCACAGCAGCGCCAGCTAATTGCCCAGCTCAAGCAAAACCTGCGCCTGCTCGATGCCCAGTTCAGCGAAGCCAAAACCAAGAAGGATCTTTACATTGCCCGAGCCCGTTCCGCTGCCGCCACCCACCGCATGAACGAGCTGCTGGAACGCACCACCAGCGGTCCTGGGACGGTGTTTGAGCGCGTAGAAGACAAAATTCTGCAACTGGAAGCCCTGGCCGAGCTGGCGGCGGAGCGCCGGGCGGATCCCCTGGGCGATCGCTTCTCCCAGCTCGAAGCCGAAGCGCAGCTCCAGCAGGATGAATTGCAGCTCCGCCAGCGACTCGCCCTGCCCCGGCTCCAGAAGCCGCCCCAAAACCGCCCATCACCCCACAACTGCGCCCCGCGCCCTACTAATCCGCCATTGTCCAGCCCCCAGCTTCCCCCTTGGCCATGACGTTGGATGGGCCTAAATTCCCGAATCCACTCCCCTCAAATATCTGCCACCGGGGTGCTTGACAGGCTTGAGCCAGCATCCGTAACTTTCGCAATCATTCGTAACTTCACATTGCCACTTCAGCAATCATCCGTAATTCGCCAGCCTTGGGGTGAAGCGATTAAACTAGAAGGCAAATGTCTGGGCTGATGACAGTCTTGGACTGACCACAGTCTTGGGCTGACCACAGCCTTGGACTGACCACAGTCTTAAGCTGGCCCTAGTTTTCGATACCATTTTCACTTGATCGCTCGCATAAGGATTCAACAAGACCCATGGGACTCTTTGACCGTATTAGCCGAGTCGTTCGTGCCAACCTCAACGATGTGGTGAGCAAGGCTGAAGACCCTGAAAAGGTGCTTGAGCAATCCATCATCGACATGCAGGAGGACTTGATTCAGCTGCGCCAGGCCGTCGCCCAGGCGATCGCCTCCCAGAAGCGCACTGAGCAGCAATACAACCAAAACCAGGGCCAAGCCAACACCTGGCAGCAGCGCGCCCAGCTCGCCATGCAAAAGGGCGATGAGAACCTGGCCCGCGAAGCCCTGGTGCGCAAGAAGGGCTACGTCGATACGGCCAACACCCTCAAGGTGCAGCTCGATAGCCAATCCACCCAGACGGATCAGCTCAAGCGCAGCTTGATTGCCGTCGAGGGTAAGATTTCCGAAGCCAAGACCAAGAAAAACATGCTCAAGGCCCGCGCCCAGGCGGCCAAGGCCCAGGAGCAGCTTCAGTCTGCGGTCAGCAATATTGGCACGAGCAGCGCCATGGCCGCCTTTGAGCGCATGGAAGAGAAGGTGCTCAATGCCGAGGCGCGGGCCCAGGCGGCGGGTGAGATTGCGGGGGCCGGTCTGGAGAACCAGTTTGCCCAACTCGAAGCGGGCAGCGATGTGGATGATGAACTAGCGGCGCTGAAGCTCCAGATGGGCGGCGGCACCGAAGCCAAAGCGGCCCTGCCCATGGGCGAGCAGTCTGTGAGCGATCAGAGCCAGGCCAGTCCGGTGGATGCGGAACTGGATGCCCTCAAGCAGCAGCTCGATAGCCTTTAGGGGACTGGCTGGCCTGGGGGCGGGTAAATAGGTTGTGGGTGATAGCTCATGGGCGATCGCTCACGGGAAATTAGGTCACTAGAATGGCCAGGCCTGGGGGCCCATTGGCGAGCAGCCTTTTCCCTGCGCCACGGTTCCAGCCGCAGGTGTGGATAGCGCTGGGAAGTCGGTCGAATCATTCGGCACAACACAGCGGCGGATTTCTGTCGCTGGGGCTGTGGCCTGGGGGGCAATTTTTATACTGTCACGAAATATTTATGTCGATCCCGATCCGGCGGAGAGTGCCTCGAAGCTTGGTTTAGGATCTGGTGTAATTTACGATATTTCCCCATCTCCCTCTGCCGCTGCTGCCCTGCCCCTTTCTAGACAACTTCGCCATGGTTCCTGACTTTAAAGCCCCCGCTGGAATACCTCCACAGGCGGTTTTTTCCGATGCCTTGAGTCAAATGCTGGGCCAGGTTTCGGGCCCGGCGTCGCCCAATGCTCCCCTGGAGCGATCGCAGTTGACCGAGGCATTGAGCCAACTGCACCTCAGCTACGAATTTTCACTGGCTTGTCAATCTTTGACGCGGCGTAGTTTATACATCGCCCAGGGTAAGCGCGATCGCTCCTATCAGCAGCTCCAATTTGCCCGCCGGGCCGAGAATCGCTCCCTCAGCCAGGCCGCCCAGCGCCACAGCCAGGGCGACAGCCAAGTGATTGAGCAGCTCCAAGCCCAACTGGAGCGTCAGACCCAGCAGGCCGCAGCCCTGGGCCGCCAGCTCCAGGCCCTGAGCCAGGTTTTGGGCCTGGCGGCTAGCCCCCCGGAGATACCGCCGGGGCCTGGCACTGTCCTGGTGCCCCCCCAGCGTGATTGAACGCTTTACGGGGCAGATTGAGCTGTGAGCGAGCCGTTCTGGGTCAAGTTGTCCTTGGGCAGCCCCGAAAACCTGTTTTAAGGGACTTCCAGACATTTGACCATCCAGTCTCAGCCTAGCCTGGGGCTTAGCAGGGCCTTCAGCGTAACGCCCCCACCGTCGCACAGGACTGACTCCCCATCTCCCCATCGCTCAAACTTGGATACCTGACTTCTTGGGAGTCCCTAAACGGGGTCTGAGCCAGTTTTGAATGGATTTTGAGCGAATTTTGAGCGATTTCTCCCCAGGCCACTACCCCGCAATGACAGTCCTGGGAGAGAATGGGAACCGGGCCAGGGGGCAGCAGCAGCCTGAGAGGATGTTTGAGAATCCGCCAAAGCCAGTGACTCCATGCCCAACGGGCTAAGCTGTACTTGCTTTTTAAGCAAAGGTACGGGATATGGGCACCATCGGCTACAGCTATTCTCAAACATCCTCATAAAAGCGAGCAAAGGGCCTGCAAAACGGCTTAGGTTCGCGCGGGCTTGGGCTGACCGCCTGGACGGCGTTTCAGTGATTCTTTTGGCCAAGCGTTTTATCAAAGGGGTTTTTGAGCATGGGTAAGGCCCAGGACATTAGCGATAGTCAGTTTGAAGCAGAAGTGCTCCAAGCCAACAGCCCGGTGCTGGTGGATTTTTGGGCGGCTTGGTGCGGCCCCTGCCGGTTGATTGCACCGATGATGGATTGGGCAGCGGAGACCTATGGCGATCGCCTCAAGGTGGTCAAAATGGAGGTGGATCCCAATCCGGCCACCATTGCCCAATATAAAGTCGAAGGGATCCCAACCCTGCTATTGATCCAGAATGGGGAAGTGCTGGCACGCCAGGAAGGGGTAATCAGCAAGCCAAAGCTCGATGCCATGCTGAAGGCCCATTTGGGCTAGTGCAGGTGATTTCGCAGCGGATCTTGCAGCGGATGCCGAGCTGATCCAGTAGGCTGGTTGCCTAAGCCGCTTGATTGTCTCTTCTCTTCGCTGTTGCAACTGCTGGCCCTCCCATGCCCCCTTTCAAATTTCCCCTCGCCGATCGCCTCCTCCCCCTCCAAACCAATGTCTTTGCCGACATGGATCGAGCCAAGACGCGGGCCAAGGCGGCGGGCCGAGATCTGATCGATCTGTCCCTGGGCTCCTCGGATCTGCCCGCGCCGGAGCCTGTGTTGGCGGCGATCGCCGAGGCCCTAAGCGATCCCAGCACCCATGGCTATTTGCTCCATGGCGACACCCTGGCCTTTCGCCAGGCAGCGGCGGCCTGGTATGAACGCAAGTTTGGCCTCGGGGTGGATCCCGACAGCGAGGTGCTGCTGCTGATCGGCTCCCAGGAAGGCACAGCCCACCTGCCCCTCGCCCTGCTCAACCCCGGCGATGTGGCGCTGCTGCCCGATCCCTGCTATCCCTCCCACCCCGGCGGCATTCACTTGGCCAATGGTCAAATCCATTTCATGCCCCTGCGGGCGGAGCATCAGTTTTTGCCTCGCTTTGATGAGATCCCCGCAGCGGTCCTAGAGCGGTCGAAGCTGATGGTGCTGAGCTATCCCAATAACCCCACCACTGCCGTGGCTCCCCTCAGCTTTTTTGAAGAAGCCGTGGCCTTTTGCCAGCAGCATGGCATTGCCTTGGCCCACGATTTTCCCTACCCCGATTGGGGCTTCGATGGCATTCCCATCCCCTCGGTGCTCCAGGCCGATCGCGATAAAACCATTGCAATCGAGTTTTTCTCCCTCTCCAAGTCCTACAACATGGGGGGCTTCCGGGTGGGCTATGGGATCGGCAATGCCGCGCTGATCGCCGGGCTGCGCCAGGTGAAGGCCGTGGTGGATTTCAATCAATATGGGGGGATTTTGCGGGGGGCGATCGCCGCCCTCTCCGGCCCCCAAGCCATTGTGCTCGAAACCAACCAGCGGTTCCAGCGCCGCCGCGATGGCTTCATTGCTGCCCTGCACCGCATCGGCTGGACCGTACCGACGCCCCCGGCGACAATGTATGTCTGGGCCAAACTGCCCGAGCCCTGGGGCGATCGCTCCCGAGACTTTTGCCAGGCCCTGGTCGAAGCCACGGGCGTGGCCCTCTCCCCCGGTGTTGGCTTTGGCCCCTCCGGTGAGGGCTATGTGCGCTTTGCCCTCGTCCATGATCTGCCCCGCCTGGAAGAAGCTGCCACTCGCATTGCCACGTTCCTAGAGAGACCTTTCTGAGATGCACGGCCACCGGATACCTAGCCTGCCGCCCCAGGGGGGTGAGATCGCTCGGGCCTAGACTCCGCCTTTCAGTGCCCGAGCCATGTCGCGGTTGTCCTGCTTTTTCTTCAGATCTTCGCGCTTGTCGTGGAGCTTTTTGCCCTTGCCCAGGCCCAGGCTGACTTTGACATAGCCCTTTTTGAGATAGAGCTTCAGGGGCACGAGGGTGAGGCCATCCTGCTCCACCTTGCCGATGAGTTTGCGGATTTCCTGCTTATGTAGCAGCAACTTTCGGGTGCGCAGCGGCTCGTGGTTAAAATGTTGGCTCGCCATCGCATGGGGCGAGACATGGACATTGAACAGCCACACCTCCCCATCGCGCACCAGGGCGAAGCCATCCCGCAGGTTGACCTTGCCTGCGCGAATCGACTTGACCTCCGTGCCCTGAAGGGAGATTCCGGCTTCAAAGGTTTCTAAAATGCTGTACTGAAACCGAGCCTGGCGGTTGTCACTGACAATTTTGTAGCCATCGCTGGGCTGGCTGGATTTTTTCTGTTTTGCCATGTCGCCATTCTATCGGTTCTGGGATTTCAATCTACTCCACTACGATGCGCCATTCATGGAGCTGGTAGGTGACGCAGCCGTTTTGAATCAGCGGATCCTGGGCGATCAGGCGATAGGCTTCGTCTAGGGACGGGGCCTCAAACAACAACATGCCGCCGCCATGTTCAGCCCAGTAGCCTGACTTGGCTTGGTGCCCTGCGGCGATTAGCTGCTGGACATAGGCCTTGTGGGCGGGGACGTAGCGATCGAAGGTGGCGCGATCGACGATGCCCTGTTCAATTTTGACAAACCAAGCCATGGGTTGATAGCTCCTCTAATAACGGCTCCAATAACGGCTCCGAGAATGGGCTGCTGGTTTGTGCATTTTAGGGGATGGCGGAAAGGGTCGGAAACCCTGGCCCCCAGCCAGCACCGTAGAGATTCCAGCTTGGGGCTTTGGAGTCTGGACCTGCCTGGGCGATCGCCCCCATTTTCCGCTGCCTGTTCCCCTTCGACGGCATCGGCCAAGCTGCCTATTTTGAGACGAAATCGCTAGGAGCTTGGGTATGTCTGTTTCTTCTGAATCTATTTTTCTGGGTCTGCTGCTTCTGGGCCTGCTGCTTCTGGGTCTGCTGCTTCTGGGTCTGCTGCTGCCCGTTTCTCCGACCTCCTCGCAGCCCCGATGGGGCAGTCCTCTGTGGCCACCGCCGTTCGTCCATCGCCCGCCGAGGCCCTGGCCCAGGGACCAAGCTGTGCTCTGTCAGGCAACAATCTCCAGGGCCGGGGGTCAGGCCGACTTTCCGCCCATCTGCGCAGCCAGGCTGGGGACTGGCCGCGATCGGCGGCGGGCAAGCGTTCTGGATTCCGGCAGGCTCGCCTGGGCTTTTGGCAGCGGCTGGTGGGATTGTGGCCCTTTCAGGGTCGCCTAGGCCATGGGGATCGCCCCAGTCAGAGCAATCCGCTAGGCCAACGCCGCAGCCCCTGGAAAGGGGGTCGCCCCAGTCAGGGCAGGCCGGAGGGCACCAAGGGGGCGGGGAGTCGTTCTCTCTAGGGCCAGCGGGCGGGGTCAGTCGCGGAAGAGGTGCTCTTGGCGGGTCGGGAACATGAGTTCTAGCTCATCCTGGCCCATGCGGAGAATAATTCGCTGGGTCAGGAAGAGGCCAGCCAACAGGACCAGGAGCAGCACGGGCCAAGGGACGGAGATCAGGCCCACGACAAAGAAGCAGCTCAGGCTGAGCAGGGTGACGGCCAGGGCGAGGGGAGCAACAAACGACATGAAAGCCGTCCTTTTGTCAACAGCGGTTGTGTTATCTAAGACATCTTAGATCCGATGGGGGTTCCCTAGCGAGTTTTTCTTGCGGTCTCGTTGAGAGGATGTTGGAGAATTCGCAAAGGCCAGCGACCCTATACCTAACAGACTAGTAGTCTAGGGCGTAAGTTTTGGCCGCCCTCACCCCAACCCCTCTCCCCAGGAGAGGGGCTCCGATCCGGCTCCCCTTCTCCATTTGATGGAGAAGGGGT
>JAAUQQ010000181.1 GCA_012032745.1 Synechococcales cyanobacterium RM1_1_8 | reverse complement strand
TAAGGGGTGGGGAGCCTCTAGGGGCTAAAGTCGAGGGATTCACGCCCGAGGGATTCAAGCGATCCCATTCCCCCAAGCGATCCCATGCCCCACCAGCCCCCCGCCATTCGCCCCCCATGCAACCCCATCCCTCCGAACAATCCCAGGTACAGCAGCTTGCGACGTTGCTCGCTGGTGAATTTTGCAATCAAACCCAGGCCCTGGAGAATCCGGCCTGGTTTGTGGCGCTGCGGCTCTGGCAGCGCCAGGTGCCCTTGGCGGGGACCGATTTGTTTGGGCCGGAGGGAGCGGGGAGCGTGGCGCTGTTTTTGGAGCAGGCGAGTTTGCTGCGGCTCGATCAGCCCTATCGCCAACGACTGCTGAGGCTGTACGAGTCCGAGGGCGCGATCTATGGCCAGTATTACCAATTTAAAGAGTTTGCGGCCTGGCGGGGAGCAGGGGCCGAGCCAGGGCGGTTACAGCAGCTCCAGGCCAGTGATTTGGTCAGTTTGGCCGGGTGCCGGGTGGCGATCGCCTGCTCCAGTAGTCCCGCTACTAGCCCCCCCAGCAGCCCGCTCCAGGTCCACTATCGCGCCACGTTGGTGGCGGGGGGCCGCTGCGAGTTTGAATATGATGGCAAGCTGCGCCGCGTCATTGTGGGGTTTGAGCTAGAACAGACAGGGGCGATCTCGACCCTCAAGACCGACGACAAAGGTATCGATCCAGACACAGGCCAGGGACTGTGGGGCGCACTGATGGGGCCCTATGAATTTGTCAAGCTGAGCTGATTTTTCCGAGACTGGGCGATCGCCGGGATTGCAGCCTCGACCCGTGCAAATCCTGGGCCACATTCCAGCCCGTTTTGCCCATTCAACTGGGTAAAACGGGCTTGTCAATCAAGCCAAAAAAATTTTCCAACGGGTCGAATTTAATCCACGGCAGATTCAATCCATCGCCACTAAAATCTCTCCCTCCTAAATTGCAAATGGTTCAAAAAAGCGGCCCCAGAGCAAAGCTATCCAAGGCCGCCCAAACCAAAAACTGGGTCAACAAATCATCTAGAGGCGTAGGTTGAAGCATTCGACAGAGCATCCCAAAGCTCAATCATTCTCGTAGGAAATGACGATCTTGGGTCGGTTGTCTGACTTGGGCTTGTCCCCAGCGGAGCCTTTGGCATTCAGGTCTCTGCTAAACATAACCATGATCAAAACCGCGATCGCAATGGGAGTAACAAGGGGCATTGGAGGTTCCTCATGAATCGGTTTACGCGAAGGACAAGACCGAGGCCAGAGAGCTCAGGCAGCAAGTTTTAAGCCGACCTTATCCTTATTTTTCAACAGCTCAATCCTTTTATTCAACGCTGGCTTTCAAACGAATGAATTCGAGCTGGGCTGAACTGTTGATTCCAGTCTGACAGGCCCCTAGAAAAGATGCCATATCGCAAAGTAACGGCTTTAGCAGGCCCTTCCAAACCCTGTATTTGTCAATAAACGAATGTCAGTATTTCACAGAAATAAAAGTATAAAAAACTACTATAAGTTGATGTAATGCTTGCAGAAAATTGCAGGATATTCCAGGTACAATCTCGGTATCATCTGCGCCAGCCTGCTCTGGAAGAGCTGATGGATTCCATCGCCGCATCTACCTTCATTCCTAGAAAAATGACACCAGACGAAGCATTACAGCTAGTCGAAGCCCAGCTCAACTCAAACTCAAAGATGAACGACAATGAGCGGGATCTATTTCGTGGCATTTGGCAACGTCAAAGCTATCAGGAAATCTATAACACCCACTTTCGCGATCGCTGCCAGCTCCCCCACATGCGCAGCAACATCGCCAACGGCCTGTGGCGCAAGCTACGGCCAGTCTTGGGCGACGGTGTCAACAAAAAAACGCTGCGTAGCCATGTGGAACGGGCTCAGCTCAATTGGTCCCAGCTTCCCCCCAGTGAAGGGTCGCTACCCGGACCTGAAGATCAATCCACATACCTCCAGCCCCCCGGCCCTGGAGTTATCTTTTCAAGGCAGGATACTGACAGCGCCCAAAACAGCAGCGCCCAAAACCACAGCATCCCCGACAGTCCCATCGCCGCGCCCTTCGAGCCCCAGGACAACAGACAGGTGAGCTGGAGCGATTCTCCCGATGTAACTGGATTTTGTGGGCGGGGCGGGCCGCTCCAAAGCAGCGAGCAGCGAATTCGCGTAGAGCGCTGTCGGCTACTGGCCATCACAGGCGAGGCGGGAATGGGCAAAACCTGGTTCGCCAAGCAGCTCGCGCTGAATGTCAAGGATTTCTATGGCGATCGCATTGCCTGGCGCTCCTTCAACCAAGGCCCCCTCCTGCCCCTGTCAGCCCTCCTGGCCGAGCTGTTGCAAACCCTCAGCGGCAGTCCCTGGCCAGGGGCCATCAGCCTGGATACCTTCATCGAGTTTCTGATGAATTCCCCCTGTCTGATCATCCTGGATCAATTCGAGGCGCTGCTGCAAACCGCCGTCCACGATGGCACCTACCTGGAAGGCTACAAAGACTACAGCCAATTTTTGACCCAGGTGGGCCAGCGACCTCACCAGAGCTGTCTGTTGCTCACCAGCCGCGAGCAGCCCCAGGAAGTGATCTCGTTGACCGATGGGCGCTTGGTCAGCGACCTCTCCCTGCCGGGGTTCGAGGTGCTAGAAGTGGAAGAAATGCTGCACCCCCAGAGCCAGGGCCAGGTTCCCCCTGGCACCTGGCGACGGCTGACCCAGCACTGTGGCGGCAATCCCCTGGCCCTGCGGGAGACCGCCAGCCTGATCCGCAGCCTGGGCGGATGGGAAAACATCGAATCCTTTTTTGACTATGCCAAGGTCGTAGACAAAGTCATCCAATTGCAACAGGTCCAATTCCAGCGCCTTTCTGCCCTCGAACAGGAAATCCTCCTGCGCATCTGCCAGCAACCGGAGCCCACCCTGACCTTCAAAAGCGTCGACTGGAAATGTACGCTACCGGGGGAGCGTGGGCTCTCCCCAGGAGGCCCTGCTCTCGCTCCTGCGGCGATCGCTCCTGTGCAAGAACCACAACCAGGCAGGCCTCCACCGCATCACGCCCTTGATGCATCAATACATTCACCAAGAAATATTCAACCGAGGCGCTTGAAACCGCCATGGAACCAGCCCAGCATCCCTGGCTTGCCCCGGCGATCGCCAGAACTCAGCCAGGTTCGGGCCAGTGTAATGCATAACCTGTAATGGCCTGTTGCTATAAAAAAAATATCTCAAACATCGCGCAAGAATATCGATTCAAGGCCAGCGTTGCTGACCTCGGGGTCGATTCCATTGGGAAGTAGAGTTGAGTTATCTAATTTCCCAAATAGCGCAACGACTACAGGCGCAGCGACTACAAGCGTAGTATCGTATCAGCAATGAACGATACCCAGGCCTCCTCCCTCTTAACCCCCCTGTTGCCCTCTGTTGTCTATCACCGTTCACAGCTTGCTGAGACCAACAAGCTGAGACCAACAAGCGATTTCTGATACATCACGAGTCCGTTTTATGAGTCTAGGGTCACAGCAAACCATGACATCTCCCCCTACTTGTCAGCGCCTTGAGGTCGAGTTCGATGCCTTCTACGATCGCCTGATCGACATGCGGCATCAGCCTCCAGACCAAACCATTGAGCAGCTCCAGCAGCTCTTCCTCGGGGCCCTCGACCAGACCGATGACCTCCTGGCCCACCACTGGTGCTGCATCGCCCAAAATGTCGGCTTTGCCCCCAAGAGCATTGCTTTCTTCAACCGCAGTTTCCACATCCTGATCAACTACTGGACCACCCATTCCAGCGCCAGGGAAGCCAGCTCCAGACTAGTGCAATTGCTGCGGCAATTGTCCCAGCCCAGCCAGACCAGCGACTTACCTTGGCACCTGCGCCTCGTTCAGTTTTGTGAGTCTCCTGAGTTTCACCGCATCGAACAGCGGGTCAAGGCCGATCAACCCAGCTCGGAGGAACCCCGTCGCCTCCCCTTGCAACGGCTGGCCCACCACTACCCCTTCCTCTACTTGATCTACTTCACCAAGTATGACAAGACAGAGGAAAGCCTGCGGGCGGTCCAGCAGCTCAAGGAGCGTCGGGAGCGGGACTTCGATACCAAACTTCTGCGCTGGGTCTACCAGCTCGGGCGCAATGAGAGCGCAGCGGACCACTCCGCTCGCCACACCAACCCAACTTTCTTGGAGGGCCACGACCTAGCCGCTTCCATCCATGAATTTGTGGGAGCCCCCCAAGCCTCCCATAGCTACCAAGCCTCAGCCCAAGCCTGCCTCGCCAAGATTAAATGCTCCCCGTCTAATCAGCAGATGAAGGCCCACATTCTGGACTACTTAGTCGAGGGACTCCAGGCCTATGGCCGCTGTCTGGGGCTGAATGAGTTTGGCTGTGCCTGGCACCGCTGTAGCAACTGGCTCAAGCAAAAGCTGCAAAGTATGCAGGTGGAACTGGATCTGAAGCGTCCTAGCCCCTGCACGCTGGTACAGACCTGTGAGGGACTTTTGGATTCGCTGCTGGCCAACCCAGCGCAGACAACGAGCCGAGACAGCCACGTTCAGTTCATCAACTTGAATGCAAACTTAGGATCTCAGTTCATTGCGGGCTTGATCCTCAAAATACTGATGCTCTGCCGGGAGCTGACGGATAGTTTGACGGCACTGCGCCATTCTGTGGCGGCTAAGTTTGTCAACCTGTTTGAACATTATGAAAACAGCCCGACCGCTGAGGGCGAAATGTCCAATGTAGCTTGGCTGGTCGATCTCCTGGAGAACTACATGGTTGCCTCGGCGATCCACTTCACCCCCCAACAACCCTGCTTCGATGTGGCGGCAGATGCTGCGGGTGTGATCCCCTGAGTGAGCTGCATGGTGATGGATCTCAACAAAAAAGCCCAAGACTTAAGGAAGTCTTGGGCTTTTCTACTAAGTGGCGGGGCATGGATTTGAACCATGGACCTTCGGGTTATGAGCCCGACGAGCTACCAGACTGCTCTACCCCGCGTCGGCTTATGCAGTATAGCCTGGATTCTGACATTAGTGCCAAGATTTCAAAAAACAGTGTGGGTTTCTGGAGAGATTGAAGCAGAACCCTCGGCCAGTCGAGACTTGGGCCGCTGGGTTGGCCTACAAAGTCTAAACCATGGCCAGATCGCCGACCACTTCTAGGCGCTTGACACTACTGAGACTGAGGAATTGCTCTGCGAGCTGCTGGGCGATCGCCGGTTGGATCCAGCCCAACTGCTGGAGCAAGCGAATGGCCACCGCATATTTGGCCCGCTTCGCCCCATCCTTGACCTTGATGGCGAGACCCAGACCCTGGCCGAGCTGGCCCAGGCATTGCACCCCTTCAGCACCCGATTTGCTCACCAGGGTGCCCTCGGTCAAGCGCATTAGCTCGGTATCAAATTGCCCCTCCCCGGCAACGAGTTCGGGATAGTGGGTCATGGCACGGGTAATGCGCTCCATGTCGAGGCGATCGCCCCCGGACAGGTGGGCATAGAGGGCGGCCATCTGGCGGATTTGCATATAGTAGGTCGGCACGCCGCAGTCATCCCGCGCCCCGATCAACTCCGCCGGGGGCAGGCCCAGACATTCGGCAATCTTTTTGAGGATGAGCTGCTGGACAGGGTGCTTGGGATCCATGTACTCCCGCGTGCTCCAGTTGCACTGCTGGCAGACCGCCAGCATACCTGCATGTTTGCCGGAACAATTGTGGTTGAGCGGGCTGAGCTGGTCGCTGGGGGTGGGGCAACGCAGGGCGGAGGTCTCGACGCCGCTGCGCCAGAGAATGTGGAAGGCCTGGCGGGCCTGGGGAATGCTGCCATCGTGGGAGGCACAGCAAATGGCCAGGTCGCGATCGCTCAAGCCATAGGCCTCCAGGGTGCCGGTCCCGACAATGGCCAGGGCCTGGAAGGGCTTGAGGGCGGAGCGAATGAAGGCACTGCTATCGGGCATCCCAGCGGCCATACGAATGCGGCCCCGGCGATCGCACAGCACCGCCTCCACCTCATGGCAAGATTCAATAATTCCCTCGCGCAGAAGGTGAACCGTGATGGCAGGGGGCACCGAGAAGTTGCGGCTCATGGCGAACGGGTCAGTAGGGTAAATGGGGCGCTATGGATGGAATACCAGCGGCCACACCACTGCACTCAGAGCAAAGAGGGCGGCGATGGCAGCCAGGCTCTTTTGGATGCGCCGCAGCAGGGGCTGGATTTGATAGGTGACCACGAGCTGATCCTGGGCCAGCATCTGCTCGGGCTTGGTCCAGTACTGGCCGTCGTACCAGCCAGATTCTTCGTAGAAAATTCGGACATCGCGGAGCGATCGCCCACATAGGTCCAGCCCAAATAGAGCTGCACCAGGACAAAGATAGCCGGGAAACAGGCCCCCAGCGCAGCGGCCCAAAGGCATTGCAGCGGCAGCTTACTGAAGGGAAAACTGACCAGGCTGATCGGTATTGCCAGTCCAAAGCCCAGCCCCCAAACAATCGCCAGCCGCGAAATAAATGGCAGTCGCGGCAGCATCGCCCAGCTAAAGAACCAGGATTCCTGGAGCTGCTTGAACTCGTTGAGAGGCTGTTGTTCCTCAGGGACGGGGCAGAGGGTTGTGGGAAGAACCATGGAATTCTCGACGAAGCAGCAGACGACGAAGGGCCAGGCGGCAAAGATCAAACCAGCGACCAAGCCCAAACAGCCCAGGAGCGAGTCAGCCCTCGGAACGCACCAAGGCTGTTGCAGAGAGACTGCCCTCACTGTAGCGGAAAACTTGGAGGAGAACAGTCTGGCCAGCACCGACAAGCCTTGGTTCTGGGGTGTAGGCCAGGCTTCAGATTGCGAGCCAGGCTTCAGACATGGACTTCCTGCTGGACAGGCTGCCAGTCCAGCCGCTTGCCATGGCTCCAGAAAGCCTCCAAATTGTAAAATTCACGCTCCTCGGGCATGAAGCAATGGATGACAATATCCCCGTAGTCCTGGAGCACCCAGCGGCCTTCGGCCAGACCTTCCACATGGCGAGGCAGCCGCTGGAACTGCGCTTCTAGGGCCGCTTCGATGCTGTTGGCGATGGCTTTGACCTGGGTGGGGGAGAGGCCGGAAATGAAAATGAAGTAGTCGGCCAGGTAAGCTACATCGGCCACATCCAAAATCACAATGTCGCCGCCCTTGCGATCGTCAGCGGCTTCGGCAGCGGCCAGGGCAAGCCTGAGATTGTCAGCGCTGGCGGTGCTGGGCTGGTCCGAATCATGGCCAGGGAGAGTCTCGGGGGTCAGGGCCTCTGAAGCAGCGAAGAGGGTGTCTGGGGAATTTTCTGTCATAAAGCAAAAAGATAAAGGCCAACAAAAAGCATCCCCAGGGGGAACCGTGGCTCTCCTTGGGGATGCTGACAAGCGATGGGTGGGGGATTCTGAGGTTGAATCAAAGCGCTATAAAGATCGGCAATCTCAAACTGAGCTGGACAGCGCCCAGGGGCGAGCTCTGCTTTCAGGTGCTCCCAGGTGCTCCAGATGCTTCTTTTAGTGTAGCGCTGGGATTGGGGAGCTAGCGCATCTCTGGAAGACTCGTAACAGTTCGCGGCAGGGAAGCCATTTGGCCATCGGGGATGAGCGAGGTGAAGAGGGACTCATAGCGATTGAGGGCCTGCTCGAAGCTGTAATGTTCCAGGGCATAGCGACGACCGCGATCGCCCATGGCACGGGCCTCCCCAGGGTTTTCCTGAAGCTGCACCACCGCCTGGGCCAGGGCTTCGGGCTGTTCTGGCGCAACGACCAAGCCCGCCTGGCTGTCGAGCAGAGCATCCGCTGCGGGCCCATCGCCCGGCACCGAGGCAATGATGGGGCGACCGCTGGCCATCAGCACCTGGGTTTTGGAAGGCATGTTGAAGGCGACCACATTGCGCTTTTGAATGATCAGCCCCACATCGGCGGCGGCCAAGAGACTGGGGAGGCGATCGCGGGGTTGGAGGGCCATCAGATGGATATTGTCGAGGCCGATGCCATTCTCGCCGCACCACACTTCCAGGGCAGTCACAGCCTTGGCCGCTCCCGCAATCACAAAATGAATTTCAGGCCGATGGGCCAGCAGGGCAGCGGCTCTCAGGACCGTCTCAATGCCCTGGCTGTGGGCAATATTGCCCGAATAAAGGGCGACAAACTTGTCTTCCAGGCCCAGCTCCCGCCGGAAATCGTTGTCTTGCCGGGGCAGGGGCTTGATGAAATTGACATCGACCCAGTTGGGGATGCAGGAAATCTTCTCGCTCTCAATGCCCTTGCCGTTGAGAT
Organism: Synechococcales cyanobacterium RM1_1_8; assembly: GCA_012032745.1. Classification (GTDB taxonomy): domain Bacteria; phylum Cyanobacteriota; class Cyanobacteriia; order PCC-9006; family JAAUQQ01; genus JAAUQQ01. Next base: position 1,605 of record JAAUQQ010000181.1, on the reverse strand, counting down.
TTTCCGTGAACTTGTCCGTGATCACGCTAATCGCCGTGGCGGAGCGGTAGGCGAATTTTTCCAGGGCTTCAAAAATGCGAATCACAGCCGGATTGGTGAGGATGCCGAGGTGGATCGCAGCATCGGGCAGAATATCCTGCAAGTTCAGCACCACCGGGCAGCGATAGATCACCCCCAGCATGGCCGCTGGCACGGAGACCGGCAGGGGCGGTGCAGTCAGCATCAGTAGGTCGGGCCGCCAGCCCCGGAGGGCCTGGACGAGGCTGGTGGCCACGAAGCTGCCATCCAGCAGGATGCGATCCATCAGGCTGGGGTTTTGGCGCACCCACATGTAGCTGCGTTGGATGGTGACGCCGTTGCGCTCTTCCGTGACATAGGCCTTGCCCCTATAGTCTGGATAAACTTGGCGCTCGGGGTAATTGGGCATCCCCGTCACGACTCGCACTTCATGACCCCGACGGGCAAGCCCCTCGGCCAGCTCGGTCATCAAGGGCGCAATCCCAATGGGCTCGGGGTAGTAGTTGTAAGCGTAAAGAAGGATTCGCATTGCGTTAATGACTGAAGCTTGGATGGTCACCTGGGACTGGGAAGTCCCACAGCCAGAGGAAGACTGTCCTACTTCCTGGGGGGGGCGATCGCCGAGCTGTTTCAAAGAGCCGAGCGGTTGCAAACAGGCAGAGATCTGTCCCAGCCATGACGGGGTACAAGCTAGGCCAGGCAGTAGTCTCCCGTAGCATGGGGGAGGCACCGCGCATAGAACACCTTGGGGGCAATGCTGCTCTGATCTAGACTGCCCTGGGCTAGAGGCAAGACTAACGAAACTGAACTGTTCTCTGGGAGTAAATTTCAGGGTTTTCTCTAGTCATCTCAAAAGGTGCTTTTACAACTGTTTACATTTGTCCGAGCCTTAATCTTTTACGCTACCCCCTATATTTTACGGAGCGAGGGAGGCTAGGGCTGGGTTAGAGCAGGTTGAGCTAGGGCGGCTTGGGCCACGGGTAGGTTTGAAGGACATAAAACTTGAAGGACATAAAACTTGAAGGGCATAAAACTTGAGGGACATAAAACTTGAGGGGCATAAAAAAAGCTGGAACTGCACTTGCAATTCCAACTCCGAGGGTTAGCAAGGGTAATCCGAATTACCCCGCATAAAGGTGTAATCGTCGACCCTAACCGTAGACATTCTCCGATCGCGATCGCCGCGCAACCGGCTCATCACTGCCACCCTGGACGGCCTTGGCCGCAGCCTTGGCCTTGGCAGCACTGCGGCGCAGGGCCTGGAGGCGGGAGTCATAGATCTTGCGCTTTTTCTTCTTGGGAGTCTGCTCGATGATGGCCTTGAGGGCGCTGCCCAGGCTGCGGTAGGCATTGGGCAAGGAATAGCCGAAGCGCGTCGCCAGGGCGATCGCCCGCTCATCGGCTTCGATCGCTTCCTGGAGACGGCGCTCAACGTTGTTGCGCGCATAGAGCCGGTAGCCCGCAAAGCCAGACAGCCCCAGGGCTAACAGCAGCAACAGGCCATCCTGGACCCACAGTTCGCCCACAGCCCCGCCCAGGCCAATGGCCAGAGCCGCCCATTTCCCAGCCATCGCGGGGAATGGCATC
>JAAUQQ010000180.1 GCA_012032745.1 Synechococcales cyanobacterium RM1_1_8 | reverse complement strand
GATGGACAGCCAGGGGTAAAAGTACTCTGGCGGGGGCTGTCTAGACTCCAGGATATCGCACGTTCCTGGAGCCTCGCTCTTGCTCAAACCTAGTAATCACAAGCTTTCTCAGACTTATGGGTAAGGCATAGATCAAGGAGGTCAATGTTATCATCACAGGATACCCTGGAAACTCTGTAATCCCCTCCCACGCTAGCAGATCGCCTCCTCTTACTCGGGCTCCTTGAAATCCATATTGAGCCTCCTTTTTTTCCTTTGCGCTACAAGGGGAATCAAGCTTGGTTGAGAGACCAGTAGATGCCCATTTCGGTCACTCTTCACGCCAGGTTTGCACCCAGGCCTGTTGGGCTAGGGTTTCGGGCGAGGCGGGGCGGGTGCGGGATTTGTCGGTGCTATGCCACAGCCGATGAACAGTAGCTAAGGCCGCTTCGCCGGTCAGGCCATGGCGAACGAGGTAGCAGCCAACGACCATGCCGGTACGACCGATTCCGCCCCAGCAGTGGACGTAGACGCTGTGGCCGTTGGCGATGGCCTCGTCGACCTGGTCCAGGGTGGTAACCATGTCCTGGCGGGAGCGGGGAATGCTGACGTCGGGGATGGGGCGGGGGCAGTGGGTGATGGCTGTGCCGCTGGGGGTGCGATCTCCCAAGTATTGACGGTAGGGCTGCAATCCCTCTCCCGGTCCATCCCAGGGTTCGGTGAGATCAATCAGGTAGGAGATGCCGCAGGAGAGGAGCTGGTTGACTTTGGCCTGGGCCTGGGCTGGATCGCGCGCGCCGGGATATTCGCCTGCGAGGAGGCGATCGCTGACCCAGTAGCTGTTGGGAAAGGGGCGTTGTCGGGTGGGTAAGGATGAATGCATTGCAGTAACCCTAGTGGTTTGGGTATTGATAACCGGTAGTCCACCTTTGTAAAGGATAGAGAAAAAGGCTTGATCGTGAAGGACATACCTGGCCAAGGTTCTGCGTAATGGCGACTATTCTTCATCCTTTACGAAATAGCGCTACCCAATATCTTTGATAGGTGATGCACCGAACATGCGGGAGTACTCTCGGCTAAACTGTGAAGGACTTTCATACCCGACTCGATAAGCAGCCTGAGTCGCATCAGCATTCTCAGCTAGCATCATCTGCTTTGCCATCAAGAGTCGTAACCGTTTCTGATACTGCAATGGGCTCATTGAGGTCACTGCCTTGAAGTGGCGGTGAAATGATGCAGGAGACATATTCGCCTGCTCTGCTAGATCTTTAACCCGCAGCGGCTTTACAAAATCAGTTTTGATCCGTTTGATCACTTCAGCAATTCGCTGCATATTGCTGCCAGTTGTGGCAATCTGACGCACCGTCTCTCCTTGCGCTCCAACCAATAGACGATAATAGATTTCGTGGATCATCAACGGTGCGAGAAACGGGATATCCTGTGGTGTATCTAATAGTTGTGTGAGTCGGATAGCACAATCAATCAACGGTGGAGCGGCATCACTGATAGACCAACCTCTCACGGATTCTTTTCTACCCGTGTCTAGGTTCGTTTGAACAATGATTTCACTCAGTCGGGCTGGCTCTAACGTTAGCTTAAATCCCAGATAGGGCTGATGAGGGGTCGCCTCTAGAACCCGTCCACTCAGCGGCAAATCCACTGATACGACCAGGTACTGGGCAACTCCGTAACGATAGGTTTTCTCATTCAACAACACTTCTTTTTTGCCCTGCACCACAATGCCGAGAAGCGGTTCGCTAATGGTTTGGATTGTAGTAGCCGGATCGCATTCTCGTATGAAGACCAGAGAGTCGATCGCAGTGGTATGGAAACCATTTCCCTGGTGGTTCGTGTGCCGATCTACTAATGCTGCCAGTTCTTTACATTTGTCAATCGCGTGCTTGTGGCTCCGTATATCAATCGTCATGCTAGATTCCTGCTTGATGTCGCTCTGTGCATGTATTCAATTATAGGAAGTCTTTCTTCTTCGCCTGCGTCTTTTGAGAGGATTAGGCAATCATCTGCGAGGTTTGTGTATTTAGATCCCTAATCCTTGCTTATAGGATGAAACTGTTCAGGGATAGATGCTCAAGCCATGCTGGATCGGCATCTAAAAACCTAGAGATAGCTCAAATCTTTAAAAACATGAGGGAACTAAGAGGATGCGTCGGTTAAGTCAGGTTTTATTAATGGGTACGGCGTTAATCGGGCTGCTGTCGGTTCCGGCAATAACGAAAGCTTTCACAGCTAAAACAGATTCTACCCCTCCAGCGATCGCAGATTCTACTCAAGTCATGCAAATCAACTCAGCAGGCATAAAAGAGCTTGAGATGATAGAACAGCGCAACAAGGAAATCGTCCAATCCTATTTCGACCGATGGCGAAACAACACTGGCAACTTCTTTGACTTGCTTGCCCCAGAAGCGACCTGGACGATTACTGGCACGGGTGCAACTGCGGGTACCTATCGCAGGCAAGCATTTCTCGATCAAGTCGTGCAGCCCGCCAATGCCAGATTCTTGTCTCCGCTCGTGCCAACCGTGGACGGCATTTGGGCAGATGACGATATGGTCATTGTCCTATGGGATGGCGCGACGACCGCTAAGGACGGCCAACCTTATCGGAACACCTACACCTGGTATTTCCGAATGAAAGACGGAAAAGCAATCGAAGCGATCGCTTTTCTGGATATGCACATGTTCAACGACTTGTGGACAAGGATTTCGCCGACCCCTTAGCAATCATTTCTAACATCATCTAGCCTAAGCTGTGAGGAAAATCATCATGTTGAATGTAGAAAACAAAGTTATTGTCATCACTGGAGCCAGTAGTGGTATCGGCGCAGCTACCGCGAAGCTACTTGCCGAAAATGGTGCAAAAGTCGTTTTGGGAGCACGGCGAACAGACAAACTAGAAAAGCTGGTCGAGTTGATTCACGCATCGGGTGGCATTGCAGAATTCAAGGCAGTTGATGTCACCGATCGCGAAGATATGAAAGCGTTTATCCACTTTGCTAAAAACAAGTTTGGTCGCGTCGATGTCATCTTCAACAACGCAGGCATTATGCCTCTATCTCCCATGAATGCTCTGAAAGTCGAGGAATGGGACGCAATGATTAATGTGAATATTCATGGCGTGTTGAATGGGATCGCAGCAGGTCTGCCAGTCATGGAAGCGCAAGGCGGCGGTCAGTTCATCAACACCGCATCAATCGGCGCACATGTGGTAGTCCCGACCGGAACAGTCTACTGTGCAACCAAATACGCTGTTTTGGCAATTTCCGAAGGACTGCGGCAGGAATCGAAAAACATCCGCGTCACCACGATCTCTCCTGGTGTCGTGGAGACAGAGCTTGGTTCTGACATCACAGACGATTCAGCAAAAGAGGCTTTGAAAGAATTTCGCAAAATTGCGCTAACCCCAGATGCGATCGCTAGAGCCGTCTTATACGTCGTATCTCAGCCAGACGATGTGGATGTCAATGAAATGATTGTTCGCCCGACAGCCAGTGCCTTCTAGCTTTGAAATAAGTTCTAATCCACCTCACCAAAAGGTGAAGCCGCCTAACGACCAAGCTCACCGGACGTAGACTACCTTTGTTACTCACTCAATCAACTTGGTAAGTTCCGGTGCAGCGACTGGTTAGATTCACGGTGCGTCTCACTGGTATGAATAAATTGACTTATCCCTTCAACGAGTTCAGGCACAACTGGCAGCGTTGGATCAGAATAGGAAGCATCTTGCTGTTCAGAGTCTAATGAAACAGCTTTTAAGACGTGATTCATACCTTCGATAATTCTAAGCTCCGCATCTGGCTTAGCCATTTTCAGGGCTTGCGCCTCGCTGACAGGCACTTGGATATCAGTTGTTCCTTGAACAATCAGAACAGGGACAGTGAGACGCCCAATCTCTTGGGCAGGGGTATAGCGAAACCAAGAAATGAGGTAGGGTTGGATGCTCGATCTGTAGAGTGCGTTGAGTTCTGGTGGAATAGAGGTCACTCTATGCCCTTGCTCCAGAGCAGCAAGAATCTGCTCATTCTGTTGCCATAGTGCATCTGGCAAGCTAGGTCGCAGTTGATCTCGTAAAAGTTGTGATGCAGTTTGGGCAGGTCCGGCGATTGATACAAAAGCATCTGCTTCAGTTTTTTGGGTTGCCAGCATTCCAATCAAAGAGCCTTCACTGTGACCCATTATGGTGACGCTTGAGAAACGAGAATCTGCCTGCAATTTCTGAATCCAAAGTGCAGCATCTTCAACATAGGTATGGAAACGCAAATCTGCTTCTTCAGGTCCTGCGGCTACGCTTTCTCCAATCCCGCGCTTGTCATATCGGATTGAGGCAATGCCATGATCTGCTAATCCTTCAGCGAGGAATTTGAGACTATTATTCTGCCCAGCTAGAGAATTGTTTCCATTGCGATCGGTCGGACCTGAACCCGCAATGATCAGCACCGCTGGCTCTGGCAGATTAGACGCCGGAATAATCTGTGTGCCATGGAGCGTGCCTGTTGATGTTGTAATATGAACCTCGACAGGTGTTGAGGCTTGTGTCGTGTAACCCATAGATAGCATCGATAAAGGTAGAGCGATTAGACAGGCAACCAGACTGACAGAACGGCGAGAATTGGAAGACATGGCATGGGGTGATCTATGTTGAATCCGTCAGAGATTCTAATTTGATGAGATAAGGGAGTTTAACTATTTGTGATGGCAAAATTTCCCGCATACCTACCCTTATCGGGGTAGATATGTAGAGATTTTCTGCATATCACCTGGGCAAAAGCAGGATCTTTCCGCCTATCATCCCCATATCGAATGAGCTGCCGAGTTTTTCGGCCTATCACACCATCATGCATCATCCCCTAACACAACTCCTAGACAGCGTTAGAGGTGTCATGCGTCTCACACGTTAACCCCATCATACAGAGAAAATTGAGACCGAGTAGACTGCCTTAACACTCACCATCAAAAAAAGATCATTCGCTGGCCCTTATGCCAAACCCCCCATCTCCTCCCCATTCGATGCTCCCCCAGTCCCGCGCCCGCTGCGCCACCGCCGCCACCGGCACCTGCTCAAAATACCGCCGCTGAAATGCGCCCCTCCCAGGGCAGCAATCACTGCATCAACGCCTAAGCCGCTGGGGAGAGCGTGAGGCCGCGATAGAGTTGCTCGATCGCAAAGCTAAGATTGATACTTTTGAGTTCGATCGTATCCCCGGCTTGGTAGTTCAAAATAATCCAGTCCCCCGCATCATTTTTGTGATACAAGTCTACTTCAATTTTAGTGGAGCTAACGAGTAGATAGTCCTGTAGGACCGGGTTCTGGCGATACATTCTAAACTTGCCGCCGCGATCGTAGGCTTCGGTACTATCGGATAGAACCTCGACAATCAGGCAGGGATAGGAAATGTATTGGTTGGTGATTTTATCGCGATCATCACAGGTGACGCTCGCATCAGGGTAGGTGTAATTTGTGGTTTCGACGATGTTGACTTTGATATCAGAATTTCCCGTGATGCAGCCTGAGTTTTCTAGATGTCTATCGAATAGGCCGGTAAGTTTGATGGCGATGCGACCGTGATTCACGGTGCCGCCGCTCATGGCATAGACTTGGCCGTCAATATACTCATGGTTTTCAAGCTGTTTCTCCTCCCAATCGAAGTATTCTTCTGGGGTGAGTAGGGAGAAGTTATCTTTGACGGCAATCATGCTAGGTGGGCGCTTATAGGCGTGAGTTGACTTTATTTTATCGCGGTCGGCTGGGGTTGAAGTCTGGTTTTGCTCTGTACAAAGCGCTTCTGCTGCTCCCATCGGCTTTCTGCTCAAGAGCCGATCGCCCAATCCCGCGCCCGCTGCGCCACCGCCGCCACCGGCACCTGCTCAAAATACCGCTGCTGAAACAGCACTTCCCGCAGCGCCAGGAGGAACTGAGCCACGGCCACCTCTCCCCCAACTTCCCCGGATCGCCCAATCCTCACCTCCTCCCCCTGACAAGACAGCCCAAACCCGAGGGCCGCGATCGCCCCTCCAACCAACCCCAACAACCGCCCCTGGTCCCGCCTCAGATCCAGACCCAGCTTGGCTTCTAGACGGGCGATCGCCACCGACTCCCCCGTCCGACTCAAATACTTGGCGATGCCCAACAGCGTTTCCCAGATGGTCTGGGCATCGGTTGCGGCGCTGGAATAGGCCAGGGCCAGGGGGCGATCGCTGCCCTGGGCCTGAGCGATCCAGGGGCCAAAGTCGGACCATTGCTGGGGCTGGGCTTCCATGATGACGGGGGCTGGGGGGGCTGGGACTGGGCGATCGCGCAATCTGCGGCGACCTCAGTTGCTGAGCAAACTGATCTGAACACTGCTCTGCCCCCTGCGCTGACCGCTGCTCTGGCCGCTGCCGCCGCCAGTCCAAAATCCAATCCACCTGCTCTTCGCGGGCCTGCACCGTTGCCGCTGGGCGCACCGCCACCAGGCGAAATTCATATTGTTTGCGCTGGGTGTTGAAGTCCAATTCACCGATCACATCGGCTAATCCCTCGGGCAATTCATCGCGGTAGTGGCCCCACCAGAGGCCCGGAAATGCAGTGGTACTGCTGTCATCTTTGAGTTCAAAAATAGTTTTGATATAGCGAACTTTGCCGCCGCGCCAGTCTTTAATATTAAAATTTGCAGCATTTTCCAAGCGACAGTTTTGGAGCAGCAACTTGGGTACGGGATTGCCCATGCCACAGGGCTCAAGCAGTTTTAGTTCGCGGAACAGCGGCTGGCCCAAATCCGCGACGGTGACGATGAGGTCGGCCTGGATCGGGGGCGTTTGGTCGAGGCTGAGGGCTTGGGCGCGCAGGGCTTGGTTGATGCCCTGGGCAAATAGGTCCAGGTTTTCGATCGGGAGGCTCATGCCAGCGGCGAAGGGGTGGCCGCCAAAGCCGCTGAGCAGGTGCCGCTGGGATTCGAGGATGGGGTAAAAGTTGAGGTTGTTGACCGAGCGGGCGGAGCCCCGCGCCAGGGCTGGGCGATCGCGCCCCCGGCTTCCACCCAAATCACCCTTGAATGTATCTACAACTGCTTCATCAAGGCTCAGCAACACCGTCGGCTTGCCGTATTCGCGGGCAATCTGACCGGCCACCAGGCCCAAAACTCCCACGGGCCAGCCCGTTTCCCATAGGACGATCGCCCCGGTGGTCGAAAGATCGGTATTGGCCAGCTTGGCCTTGACCTGGCGCTCCAGATCCCGCTGTAGGGCCTTGCGCCGGGTATTGAGCAGTTCCACCTGGTTGACCAGATCCTTACAGCGAGCGGCATCGCGGCTGGTGAGCAGCTCCACGCAGAGGCGAGCATCGCCCTGGATGCGGCTGACGGCGTTGATGCGGGGGCCGATGCCGAAGGAAATGTCCGTGGGGCGATCGCCGCTGCGCTGACAGCGCTCTAGCAGATAGGCCACGCCGGGGCGCTGCTGAGGATGTTGGGTCAGCGTTTGCAATTCTCGCAAGCCCACCTGGGCCAGGTAGCGACAGTCCCCCCGCAGGGCCACCAAGTCGGCAATCAGGCCAATGGCCACCAGGGGCAAGAGGCGATTGAGCAGCTCCGCCGGGCCATCCGTGGCTCCCTGGTGCAGGGCTTCGATTAGCTTATAGGCCACGGCCACGCCGGAGAGATCCGCCAGGGGATGGTCGGGCTCTAGGCTGCGCGGGTTGATGATAGCGACGACGTCAGGCCGTTCTGGGGGCAGACTGTGGTGATCGGTGACGATGGTGTCCATGCCCATTGTCTTGGCCTCGCGGATCAGCTCGCCATCCGTGCTGCCGGTGTCGCAGGTGATGATCAGGTCCGCTCCCCAGGCCTGGAGCTTTGCTAAACCGGCGAGGCTGAGGCCGTGGGATTCCGTCAGGCGGTTGGGGATGTAGTAGGTGAGGCGCTGGTCAGGGCCGTCGCCGCGCTCAAACCAGTGGCCCAGGCCCTCCCAGAGGACGGCGGTGGCGGTGATGCCATCGGCATCGAAGTCGCCCCAGATGGCAACTTTTTCCTGGTTTCGCAGGGCTTGGCGAATGCGATCGCAGGCCCATTCCATCTCCTGGCCAAAACAAAACGCGCTGGCGGGAGAATACTGAGTAAAATCAAGGAATTTGAGAATGGCATCGCGATCGCGAAGCGAGCTTCCTGTGGAATCGCGCCAGCCCCGCTGCCAGAGCAACTGCGCGGCGAACTGGCCTGAACGCTGGCCCTGGCTATCGGGGACATAGGCCCGCACCAGCTCAATCAGCCAGTCCGGCACCGCCGCCGCTGGTTGTAATTGCCACTGGGTTGGCTGAGCAGGCACATTCACAGGCTCGGTTATGGGGAGAACATCTATGGGGAGAACGATGTGACTTTAGGACAATGGTTGGGACTCGCGGCGATCGCCAGCGCCCTCTATATTTTGTGGCAGATTCGCCAGATCGTCCTGCTGATGTTCACGGCGGTGGCGCTGGCCACGGCGGCCAATGGCCTGGTCAACCGGTTTCGCAAGCTTGGCCTTAAGCGCACCCCAGCCCTGCTGCTGACGATTGTGCTGTTGCTGCTGTTTGCGGTGCTGTTTTTTGCCTCGTGGTGCCGCCCTTCATCGAACAGTTTCGCGAATTGATTCAGCGCATTCCCCAGGGGCTGCGGCAGCTCCAGCGCTTGGTTCCCGATGTGATTGATTTTAGCCTTGGGTTCGTGCCGCCGGGAGCCGAGGGCGTGGTGGACCTGCTGGAGCAAATCAAAGCTTGGTCCCAAAATGAGGTGGTCGAAAAGACGCCGGGGGCGACCCTGGAGTGGGATTTCACCTGGCTGCCGGATCAGGCCGGGCTACTGTTCAAGAATTTCTTTGCTTTTTTCAACAATGCCGTTGGGGTGGCGCTTCAAGTCCTGTTGGTGACGATTTTGACTCTGATGCTGCTGGCCAACCCCCAAGCCTATCGCCAGGCGCTGCTGGTGCTGTTTCCCTCGTTCTATCGGCGGCGGGCCGATGCAATTCTCAGCAAATGTGAAGTGGCTCTGACCAACTGGTTTTCAGGGATTTTGTTGAGCTCGACCGCGATCGCCCTCACCAGTTGGGTTGGCCTCTCCCTGCTGGGCATCGACCTGGCCCTGGCCCATGCCCTACTGGCGGGGGTGCTCAATTTCATTCCCAACCTTGGCCCGGTCCTGAGCGTGGTGTTTCCCATTTCCGTGGCCATTCTCGACCCAGAGCCAGGGCTCAAGGTGCTGGGAATTATCATTCTCTATATCCTGCTGCAAAACTTGGAAAGCTATGTGCTCACCCCCACGGTCATGGCTAAGCAGGTGTCGCTGTTGCCTGCCCTGACCCTGGTGGCCCAGTTGTTTTTTGCCAGTGCGTTTGGGGCCCTGGGGCTGCTGCTGGCCCTGCCGCTGACGGTGGTGGCCATGACCTGGATTCAGGAGCTGCTGATTAAGGATATTTTGGATATCTGCAAGTTGCCTTCGGGGGGCGAGGGGCGATCGCTCCAACTGGCTCCTGCGCCACCGGGCTCCATGCCGTCGGGCCTCACCCAAACGGAAACGGTGATTGCCCCCAGCGGAAATTTATTAGCAGGGGATGGTTCAGAGACACAATCGCCAGCGCTGCCGGAAACCTTGGCCGATGCCCAAGCGATCGAAGCCGGTATTCCAGAAGCTGACTAGCAACCTCACCCATCTAGAGGCTTGAGGGAATCCAGCGGCTGGCTGACTCATGGAGAATTAATTCCCCCAAACCCTGGGCCACAGCGGGTGGGACTGGCCCCGCTGCTGAATCCGCCGGACCTGTTTTTCCAAGCGCCGCACCTCTGGGCCGCCCAGACCATAGCTGCGATAGAACCAGCGGGCCAGCAGGCTCGTGCCGGTGAACAGCAATGTGCCAATCAAAACCGCGAGCCGGGCATGGGGTGGGAAGGCCAAGCCGTAGCGCACCGCTGACCAAGTGAACGTAGTCGCCCAGGAGGGCCAGCGGATAGCGCAGACCCACCAGGCTGA
>JAAUQQ010000179.1 GCA_012032745.1 Synechococcales cyanobacterium RM1_1_8 | reverse complement strand
CCTGGATGAGCAGAAGCTGTTTCAGCATATCTACAGCTTGCTCCACTTCGCTTCAGTCGTTGGCTTACCAGGGTGAGGCGGCTGGCGCTGAGGGCTTGGGCATCGCTATATCCCATGGCCTTAAGCACCTTACTTGGCACAGACTGGCCGCTGTTGCAGGCGGAGCCCGCGCTGATGGCGATGCCCTGTTTGGCCATGGCATAGACCAGCTTGCGTCCGCCCCTGTCGGCTAGATCATTGCCTAGGTCGTCGGTCAGGTCGTCTGCCAAACCATCCGTGAGGCAAAAGCTGATGTGGTGGGGCAGGCGTTCAGTCGGGTGGCCGGTGAGGCTGAGGCCGGGGATGCGGCTGAGGCGGTCGATGAGCTGGCTCTGGAGCTTCTGGAGGCGCGGAATTTCTGTGCCCAGTTCCTGGGCGGCGAGTTCGGCGGCAGTGCCGAAGGCGGCGATCGCCCCCACGCCCTGCGTCCCCGCCCGCAGCCCCTGCTCCTGTCCACCGCCCCGCACCAAAGGCTCCAATCTCACGCCAGGCCGCACATACAACGCCCCCACCCCCTGGGGGCCATAGAGCTTATGGCTCGACAGCGACAGCATATCTATCGGCAGCGTCGCCAAGTCAATCGGCAACCGCCCCGCCACCTGCACCGCATCGCAATGGAACGGCACCCCGGCCTCCCGCGCAATCTGCCCCAGCTCGGCAATGGGCTGGACCGTGCCCACCTCGCTTTGGCCCCAGATAATCGAAATCAAAACCGTGTCGGGGCGAATTGCAGCTTTGAGTTCTGCCGGATCCACCTGGCCGAAGTGATCCACCCCCAACCGCGTCACCGCCCAGCCCTGCTGCTCCAGCCACTGGGCAGGCTTGGCGATCGCCGAATGCTCCACGCTGGAAATAATCAAATGCTGGGGCCGCTCATACCGCTGGGCAATGCCCATCACCGCCAGGTTATCCGCCTCCGTGCCGCTGCCCGTAAAGACAATTCCCTCGGCCCCCCCCCCAATCAGCCCCGCCACCTGAAGGCGAGCCGTTTCCATCGCCAGCGCAGCCCGCTGGCCCCAGCCGTGGAGGCTAGAAGGATTGCCCCATTGCTCCGTTAGGGCCTGGGTGAGGGTGGCGATCGCCTCCGTCCGCATGGGGGTTGTAGCGCTGTAGTCGAGGTAGATTTGCATGGATCGCTATAGCTTGCTCGGGTCAATCCCCCCCTCCGGAATCACCCACTTCGGCGCTTCCCGCTCACCGCCCTTCGCCGCCGCTTCCCGCTCATTGCGCTTGCGCTCCACCGCCGCTGCCGCCATCTCCAGCATCTTGTCCAGGGGCGTGTCGTTGATGAATTGGGTCGCCTTGGCCTGCTCTTCTTTGTTGGGGCAGTCCTCGCCCAGGATGCAGCCGTTTACGCAGGCCACGGTGCAGTCGATGGTGTTGGCATTTGCAAGGGCTGGACCAGTGGCAGATGCCGTCGCTGCATTGGCGCTAGCACCGATCTCCCAATGGCCGCTGAAGACGCGCTGGGCCGGGCCGGTCATGTAGATGTGATTGTCGGCTTCGTTCCATTCGATCGTCAGGTTGCCGCCGGGGAGTTCTAGGGTGGCTTGGCGATCGCTCTTCCCATTCAGCACCGCCGCCACCAAAGCAGCACAGGCCCCCGTCCCGCAGGCCAGCGTTGCCCCAGCGCCCCGCTCCCAGACCTTCATCTTCAAATAGTCCCGACTGACCACCTGAATAAATTCCGTATTCGTCCGCTGGGGAAAGGCGGGGTGATGCTCAAACTTCGGCCCGATCGCCGCCAAATCGATCGCTTCCGCATCCGCCACAAAGGTAATGCAGTGGGGATTGCCCATGCTCACATTCGTCACCTGCCAGGTCTGGCCCTCGACTTCAATTGCCTGATCCACCGAACGGCCATCGGCTCCAGCCAGGGTCGTGGGAATGGCGCTGGCTTGGAGCACCGGCTCGCCCATGTCCACGCGGATCGTGCCATCGGCCTTGAGCGTCGGGATGATCACGCCCGCCAGGGTGTGAATGCGGTATTGCTTTTCCCCCGCTGCGGGGTCTACGCCCTCCAGGTCAGCAATAAAGCGAGCCATGCAGCGGATGCCGTTGCCGCACATCTCCGGCTCGGAGCCGTCGGAGTTGTAGATGCGCATGGTGTAATCCGTGGCGGGCTGTTCCCCATGACGAGGCTGGCCGGGCAGGGCGAAGATGACGCCGTCAGCGCCGATGCCGAAATTGCGATCGCACCAGTCCACCGCCGCCTCGGGGCTAATCTTAGGCTCACGGCTGTCCCGATTGTCGATCAGGATAAAGTCGTTGCCGAGGCCGTGGTACTTGGTAAAAGCGGTGCTCATGGCAGATTGGATTGCAAAGTCTAAGATGGATGGCAGCCTGTCTAAAATGGATGGCAGCCTGGGCCTTGGGCTGACTGGCCTGGGCCGATGGGGTTAGGATTGCGCCCAAGACCTCTCCAGTCTCGCAAATTTTGGCCCGACTGAACCTGAGAGGATGTTTGAGAATTCGCCAAAGCCAGTGATCCTATAGCCAACAGGCTAGACTGTGCCCGCTTTTTTAAGCAAAAGTACGGGCTATTAGCACCATCAGCTATAGCCAAAGCTATTCTCAAACATCCTCTGACTGAATGACGCCCGAGATCAACTCAGCCAAACGCTAAGATTTGGAAAGTCAGATTCAAAGTCAAATTTCTCACCCATCGCATCCCCAGCCTACGGAACTTTCTCCGAGCCTTGCGCCGTTAGGCTGGCGCGGCTAGTCTTGCGTGGCTGGGTCTAACCTTAGATTTAATCTTAAATCCAACCTAGGGTCTCTCTGCCCCCTTGCTCCAGTCCTCCATCGAGCCCTACCCTCCATCAACACCTCCTCTTCCCCCATGAACACGCTCAATGCCGTCACCACCGCCGAAAGCCCCAGCGTTCGACAAATGCAGGGCTTCATCCGCGAAAAACTGGCTGTCGATGTCAAGCTCCTGACGGGTGACACGATCCAAGGTGCCATCTTTTGGCAAGACCAAGACTGCATCAGCGTCAAAACCGCTGGAGCCGATATGTTGGTCTGGAAGCACGCCATTGCCTTCATTCAGCCCCGCAGCTAGGCTGCTGGTGTAACGGTCCGGGCCGTTCAGCGCCTGGGCCGTTCAGCACCTGGCAACCTAGGCCAGAGCAACCGCAACGATACTGCTCCCTCAATATTTTTGCCATGTTTCGACTTCCTGCTGTGCTGCGAATGCGCCCGTTCCGGGGCTGGCCAAGCTTCGGCTGGCCGCTGTTGGGCCTGTCAGCCCTGGGCTTTGTCATTTTGCTGGCCACCCTGCCCCTGGCTGCCCAGGCCCTAGATGTCCGCATCACCCCTGCCCAGCCAGTCCTGGGCGACACGCTGGCTGTGGAAGTTGTCGGTGTGGCGGGGACAGCGCCCAGCGTGGTGTTTAACCAAAAGACCTACCCCGCCTACCCCCTGGGCAATGGTCGCTATCGGGCGCTTCTGCCCACAACCCCCCTGGATTCAGCGGGCCGCAAGACCGTCGAGGTCAGCGATGGGCTGTCCCAACGGCAGCTTTCTGTTCAGTTGGGGGGACGCAGCTTCCGCACCCAGCGCATTTGGCTACCGCCGGGCAAAGAAGATCTCGGCTCTGACTATGAGTTTGATCTCGTCGATGCCTTCAAGGCATTGCAAACCCCTGAGAAGTTTTGGAACGGCCCCTTCCGGCGGCCCGCCGAGGGTGGGGTCACGTCAGAATTTGGCGTGCTGCGCTACTACAATGGCGTTTTTGCCGATGACTATTACCATCGCGGCGTGGACTATGGCGGCGGAATGGGTGCCCCGGTGGTGGCTCCAGCGGCGGGGCGCGTTGCGTTGGTTGGGCGCGAGGCCGATGGCTTTGAAATCCATGGCAACACCGTGGGCATTGACCATGGTCAGGGCGTGCTCAGCATCCTGATTCACCTCAGCCGCATCAATGTGCAGGAGGGGCAGATGGTGCAGCCCGGCCAGGTGATTGGGGCGATCGGCTCGACGGGGGCTTCGACGGGGCCACACCTGCACTGGGGGCTGTATGTGAATGGCGCGGCGGTGGATCCGGTGCCTTGGCGCTATGACGGCTTCGAATGACGTCAGGCCAGGTGCAGGGCTTTTGATGACAATTACTTTAGTCTTGCCCCAGTTTGCTCCAGCGTTCTCTCTCTAGTGGATTGACGTTCGTGGTTGGACTTGAATCAGAATTTCCATGTTTCCGTTTTATCCCCCCTTGTTTCTATCTCTAGTCCAATCCCGCAGGGTGCTGGCGCGGCGATCGCCCCAGCCTCACCCGCCTGGCCCATCCCGCCAGGCCCCCCTGTCGCCGATTCGCGGTTGGCGACGGCAGGTTTGGCTGCGGGCGATCGCCTTTCTCCTCGGCCTCTGCTTGGTGCTGAGCTTCGCCCCTGCGACCCCCGCCCAGGCGGCCCGAGAGATCCGCTGGGAAGACCTGCTCCCGCCCCAAGCCACCGCCGCTGCCGATCCCTTTGCGGCGATGACGCCGGATCAGCTCGCAGACCTGGCGCGGGCGGAGTATTTGCGCTGGTGGCTGGCCAACGATGGCGAGAGCCGTGATGGTGGGGCGATTGATCCGGCCTTTCAGCGCCAGCGGCTGGGGGAGCTGGAGCAAAAGCTGACGGAGCAGGGGTTGGATGTGGATTATTTGCTGGCGGAAGTGACCAAAGAGCGCGATCGCCGCCAGTCCAGTCAGGCCCTGACCAACCCCAGCCTGGAAGGCCAGGCCGTGCAGCTCCCCGGCTATGCCCTGCCCCTGGATCCGAATAACCCCCGAGAACTCCAGGCTTTCTTGCTCGTGCCCTATGTCGGGGCCTGTATCCATGTGCCTACGCCGCCACCCAATCAGATCGTGTTTGTGGAAGCTCCCGAGGGCATCAAAAATCCCGGCACGTTTTCGCCGGTCAAGATCACGGGCAAACTCCAGCAATCCACTCGCACCTATGACCTGTTTCGAGTCGATGGCAGCCAGCCGGTGACCGTGGGCTACAGCCTGCGCCTCGACAAGATGACGCCCTATCGCCCCGAGGGGGAAAGCCTGCTGCCTCGGATGGAAGACCTGGGCCTGCCCGAGGGCCACAACAACAGCCTGCGGGGACGCGCCCAGGGGCTCCAGGTCTGGGCTTCGGCCAGCCTGGGCCGCACCATGACCCATATCCAGGAGCAGCGATCGCTCTCCGCCCTGGCCCTGGGCAGCCTGCTGGCCTTTGGCTATGGCGTGCTCCACACCCTGGGACCGGGCCATGGCAAGGCGGTGATTATTTCCTATTTTGTCGGCCAGGGGGGCAGCCTGCGGCGGGGCCTGACCATGGGGGTGCGGGTGGCGATTTTCCATGTGTTTTCGGCGGTGCTGGTGGCCGTGGCCACGGATGTGATTGTGCGCCAGGCCCTGGGCAGCGCGCCGGGCAGCTATGTGGTGGTGCGGCTGGTGAGCTATGGGGCGATCGCGGCGATCGGTTTTTGGATGTTGAAGCAGGCCACGGAGACTGAGGCGGCGATCGCCAGTCCAGCCACCGGTCCAGCCACCGGTCTGGCCATCAATCCAGCCAACGGCTCCCTCGCCCTCTCCCCCAGCCTCAGCGGCGCAATTCTCAACGGAGACCAGCGCTTGGCGATCGAGCAGGAGCGCCCGCTCCAGCGCCCACTCCAGCATCGGGCCAGCGCCCTCTGCGGCTGCGTTGGCTGTGGGGATGGCTCGATGGCGGGGACGGGCGGCTGGCTGTCTATGGCGATCGGTGCGGTGCCCTGTAGCGGTGCCCTCTTGGTGCTGGTCTATGGTTTGGCCAATGATTTGCTATGGGCCAGTTTGGTGATGGTGATGGCGATTTCCCTGGGCATGGCGGTGACCCTGGCGGCGATCGGCATGGGGGCCATTTGGGGCCGGGAACGGGCCAGTCAGCACCTGGGCAACGCCGCCCAGCAGCAGCGGCGATCGCAGTGGCTGCGCCTGTTTGCCGCCTGTGCAGTCCTCGTGATGGGTACGTTTATGTTTGGCCTCACCCTGGCTTCTGCCCTGGGCTAAACCGAGGCTGAGCCTGGCAGGCTGGGTTCGTAGCGAGCGCCGGGGCACAGGGCAAGCCCCGGCGACAGCCCTCGAAAGCGGTCGTCTCCACCGTTGTCGCCAGGGAAAATCCTGGGGTAGAATCCACGCTATCTTTCTTCACAATTGTGGCGTAACGACTCCAGCGCGGAGGAATAAACCTCATTTGGGGCTCGTTCTAGCTCCCCTGGAAGTCGGTTGAACTCAATCTAGGAACAGCATGATCAATCGCAGAGACTGTCTCAAATACCTCAGCCTCGGTGGCCTCTCCCTCGCCACCACGGCCCAGGCCGCCCGTGCCGCCGCGCCGAGCATCCAGTTCCGCGACCTGTATGTTCCCCCGATGCAGTTTTCGCCCCAGGCCAGGCAGCTCCATGGCCGCACGGTGCAGATGAAGGGCTATGTTGCGCCGCCGCTCAAGCCGGACATCCACTTTTTTGTGATTTCTCGCCTGCCGCTGTTTGAATGTCCGTTCTGCGAAGAAGAAGCCCAATGGCCTGACAATATTGTCGTGGTCTACAGCAAGCAAACCATTCCGACGGAAGTGATGACCCTGAACATTCGCGGTCGCTTGGAGTTGGGCACCAAAACGGACAGGAAGACGGGGTTTGTCAGCCGAGTGCGGTTGATGGATGCGCGCTATTAGGCGGTTGTATCTACCCCCATCCCCAACCCAATTTATCCCCTCTACGCCATGCTCTATCCCCCCTCCCATGCTTAAGGTTTCTGGCTTAGCGGTGGCATTTGGCGAGGCTGCCCAGCCGGGGGGCCGGTCAGCCGGGTTGACGCCCGTGTTGAGCCTGGAGCACTGGCAGTTGCCGGGGGGGGCGATCGCCGGAATTCGCGGCCCTTCTGGCGCGGGCAAGTCTACGCTGTTGAATGTGTTGAGTGGATTGTTGCTGCCCCAACAGGGCCAGGTGATTTGGCAGGATGTGGAGCTGACTCGACTGGGGGAGGGGGAGCGCGATCGCTGGCGACGCAACAACATCGGCTTTATTTTCCAAGAATTCCACCTCATCCCCGAACTCTCTGCCCTAGAAAACGTCCTCCAGCCGATCCGCTTCGACCACTGGCGCTGTCCGCCGGAACTGCGCCGCCGCGCCCGCGAGCTGCTCAGCAAATGTGGTTTGCCCCGGCCCCAGCAGCTCGCCAACAGCCTCTCGCGGGGGCAGCAACAGCGGGTGGCCGTGGCCCGCGCCCTGATCAAAAATCCGCCGATTTTGCTGGCGGATGAGCCCACAGCCAGCCTGGATCGGGCCAGTGCCGATGGGGTAATTGAGTTGTTGCTGGGGGCGGCTAGGGCTGGGGGGAAAAGCCTGGTGGTGGTGAGCCACGATGAAATCTTGCTCAGGCAACTGGATTGTATCTACGAACTCTCCGAGGGCCAGCTCGTGGAATGTCCAGCGCTTTAGAATAGTCTGGTCTGAAGCGCTGTTCCGATTTAACTCCGCTTTTCCATGAACCCCACCTCTCCCTACCAACCCCTGCTGTTGCGCTTGCTCCATGGCCTCACGGGCCTTTGCCTGGTGCTGGCGATCGCCACCGCCTTTTGGACCTACAACGTCTACGATGGCCGCTGGGGAACCCTGCCCCTGCCGGACTATCGCGCCATTGAGGGCATCCATGGCACCTTTGGGGTCTATACCCTGCTGATTTTTCCGGCGTTCCTGGTCTATGCCTGTCGCCGGGGGCAGCGCCGCCTCTGGCAAGCCGAGACCTGGAAGCAACTCATCCAGGGCCAAGGTAAAACGGGACGCCCCCAATGGTGGTATGGCCTCAATCGCGGTGCCAATACGCTGGCATTGCTGGCGCTGTTGTTTGCGCTGTTCAGCGGCAAGATGATGGATGAAACCTGGCTCCCCAAGGGTGAACTGGCGCACTTTTGGTATGCGGCCCATTTGGTTTCCTGGGTTGTGATGGTGCTGGCGATCGCCCTCCACCTGTTGCTCAATGCCAAGATCGGCGGTGCCCCCCTTCTAGTTTCCATGGTGCGCCTCAAATTCCGTCCCAAGGATGACCCCCGTGGCTGGCCTGGGCAGGTTTCCGCCTGGTGGTCTCGCCTCGATTTTCACCATCGCCCCACCTGGCTCAACCAGATTTTGCCCCAGTCTGGCCTGGAGCGTTTGGGCTGGCTGGTGCTGGTGCTGGCTTGGCTGCTGCCTCTGTTCAAACTTTGACCATTGGCTGTTGGAGTAAACCATTCGAATAACCGGTTTGAATCAGTCTATGCTGAGCCTTCGGATCTGGTTTTCGCTCGGAATGCTTTTACTCACATTGAAAAACGTTGTATTGCTTTTATGGTGATCCAGGCTGCCTTCTTCACGGGTGTGACGAAATCGCTGATTTCCGTCACGCTGTTTGAACTGGGGGATAAGACCTTTTTGATCGGGGCTTTGCTAGCGACCAAGCATCCCCGGCGCTGGGTTTTTGTCGGGGCAATGGCGGCACTGATTGTGATGACGATTTTGTCAGTGTTGTTTGGCCAGGCCGCCCTGCTGTTGCCAGAACGCTGGGTCAAAATTGCCGAAATCACGCTCTTCGCAGCCTTTGGGCTCAAGCTGCTCTACGATGCCTGGCGGATGTCGCCCCAGGTGGGCTGTTCCGATGAACTGGAAGCGGCCGAAGAGGCGATCGCAGCGGCGGAGGCCCAGCGCTCGTACCTAACCCCTTGGGCGGTGATGTTGGAAGCTTGTTCCCTGGTGTTTGTGGCGGAGTGGGGCGATCGCACCCAGTTTACGACCATCGCCCTGGCAGCGGATTACCCCGGCCTCAGTGTTGTCCTGGGTGGCAGCCTCGGCCATGGGATTTGTGCTGCCCTGGCGGTGATGGGTGGGCGCTGGATTTGTAGCAGAATCTCTGAACGGCTGCTGACGGCCCTGGGGGGGATCTTGTTTTTGAGCTTTGCCGCGATCGCCGGTCAATCCTTGCAGGTGCAATAATCATAGACCCAACATCATGGACCCAACTGCAATGTTGTGTGAAATCGAAAGTCACAAGGTTTGAGTCACCATGAACCCCTTTATTCTGGCCTTTGCCATTTTGCGCCGCCATCGGTTGATTACGCTGTTGTTTGTGGCGATCGTCGCCCTCTCCGTCGCCCTGGGTGTGGGCGTGCTCAACCAGGAGAAAGTGTTGCGCCAAGGCAGCACCACCGCAGCGGATAAGTTTGACTTGATTGTTGGGGCACCGGGCAGCCATGCAGATTTGCTGCTGAGTGCGGTGTATTTGCAACCCAAGGCGATCGAGCTGATCGATGGCAAGCTGTTGACCGAGATTGCCGCTAACCCGGAGGTGGCTTTTGTTGCGCCCCTGGCCTTTGGCGACAACCACGAGGGCCAGCCGGTGGTGGGTTCGACGCCGGAGTTTGTCACCTACCTCAGCGATGGCCAGCTCCAGGGGCGGGTGTTTGAGCGGATCGCGGAGGCGGTGGTGGGGGTGGATGTGGAGTTGGCCCTGGGCGATCGCTTTTTCCCCAGCCACGGCCATGGCGAAATCAGCGAAGAAGCCGCCGAAGCTGCCGACCATAACAGCCTGGAAATCGAGATCGTTGGTCGTTTGCCCCGCACTGGCACCCCCTGGGACAGTGCGATCATTTCCACCGTCGAGTCGGTCTGGGCGATCCATAATCTGCCCATTGGCCATGACCCCAATGGCCCCCGCGCCGAGGCTGTGGGGCCGCCCTATGATGGGGCGTTTTTGCCGGGGATTCCAGCGGCGATCGTCAAGCCGACCAGCTTTGGGGCTGCCTATAGCCTGCGCAGCGAGTACCGCACGGCGGCGACGACGGCGTTTTCCCGGCGGAGGTGTTGCTGCAACTCTATGGCTTGATGGGGGATGTGCGATCGATTATGTCCCTGCTGACGTTGGCGACTCAGATTCTGGTGTTGCTGGGGATTTTGGCGGGGATTT
>JAAUQQ010000178.1 GCA_012032745.1 Synechococcales cyanobacterium RM1_1_8 | reverse complement strand
GCCAGGGCATTGTGCGGCGCTCCCTCACCCTGCCCCAGCTCGAACAGCCCCGGCTAATGCTGGCCTGGCCGGGGCCGGGCCTAGCCGATCCGATCACCGGGGCGGGCCTGGAGTTTGCTCTCGGTGCTGCTCACCTGTGGGCGGCTGGGGGCGCTGAGTCCAAGACCTGCGGGAACAGCGACGCTGGGTCAATGACCTGGATAGCAGCTATGAGCAGCAGCAGCACAGCGGCCTGTTTACCCTGACCGCCTGGGTGGAGCCGGAATATTTGGCCGCCACCGAGGCGGTCATTCAGGAACATCTCCAGCGCCTGGGCAGTGAGGCGATCGCCCCCAGCGAACTGGCTCGGGCCAAGCGGCTGTTGACCAATGACTTTGCCTTTTCCCTCGAAACCGCTGAACAATGGACGGATCTGCTGGGCTATCACCAAACCCTGGGGCAGCTTCCCCTCGCCCTGAGCTATCCCCAACAGCTCGACCACTGGACCGCGCAGGGGCTGCAACAGCTCGCCCAGCGTTACCTCTCTCCGAAGGATTACACTGCTATGGTGCTCTACCCCCAAGGGGAATCAGAGCCATAACCCCAGAGCCTTAACCCCAGCACGCTCGTAATTCAACCCTCCCCGCCAAGCCCCGCCCCGCCCATGACTGACCCTCTGACTGAATCCCTCCCCTCCTCCCAACCCCAGGTCCAACTGCCCCAGCGCCAAGTGTTGGCCAATGGCATCGTGGTCCTGGTCACACCCAACCCCACCGCCGATATCGTCTCTGCCCGGCTGTTCATGGGGGCGGGTAGCGGCTGGGAAACGGCGGAGCTGGCGGGCTTGACGAATTTGCTGGCTTCGCTGCTGACCCGAGGCACCGAGGGGCGATCGTCCTTGGAAATCGCCGAAGCGGTGGAGTCGGTGGGGGCGGGCCTGGGCACGGATGCCGCTTCGGATTATTTGCTGCTCAGCCTCAAGACGGTATCGGCGGATTTTGCGCCGCTGCTGGCCCTGGCGGGGGAGATTTTGCGATCGCCCAGTTTCCCCGAATCCGAACTGGCCCTGGAGCGCAGCCTCACCCTGCAAAACATCCGCGCCCAGCGGGAACAGCCCATGGCGATCGCCTACGAAGCCCTGCGCCAAGCCATGTATGGCGACCACCCCTATGCCCTGCCCAGCCTGGGCACGGAGGAATCGGTGGCCCGGCTGACCCAGGCGGATCTGCGCGCCTTCCATCGGCAACATTTTCGCCCCGACAACTTGGTGATCAGCCTCGCGGGGCGGATTGACCTGGCCGGGGGCGATCGCCCAGATCGAAGCCGTGTTTGGCGACTGGCAGGCCCCAGCGACGCCCCTGCCCCGCCTCGACAGCCTGCCCGTCACCACCCAGCCCCAGCGGGTCCACCAATCCCAGCCCACCCACCAAGCGATTCTGATGCTGGGCTACCTGGGGCCGACGGTCCATGACCCCGGCTATGCCCCCATGAAGCTGATCAATGCCTACCTGGGCAACGGTATGTCCAGCCGCCTCTTCGTCGAGCTGCGGGAAAAGCAGGGCCTGGCCTACGAAGTCTCCACGTTCTATCCCACCCGCCTAGAGGCCTCGCCCTTTGGGGCCTACATGGGCACTGCGCCGGACAATGCAGTCCATGCCCTCAAGGGCTTGCACCAAGAAGTCCAGCGCCTGGCCCAGGCTCCCCTAACCCAGGCGGAGCTGGACACCACCCGCCAAAAAATGCTGGGTCAATATTTGCTCGGCAAGCAGACCAATGCCCAAATTGCCCAGGGCTACGGCTGGTATGAAACCCTGGGGCTGGGTCTCGATTTCGATCAGCTATTTCAACAGCAGCTCAAGACGGTGACCCTGGAGGACATCCAGGCCACCGCCCAAGCCTATCTTCGGCAGCCCTTTGTTTCCCTGGTGGGGCCGGAGGCCGTGCTGGCGGAGCTGGCCAAGGTCGAGCTGGGCTAGTAGAGCGAGGCGTAAGTTTCTGCCCTAGCCTGAGCCGACCTCATCCCCCAACCCCTTCTCCATTTGATGGAGCAGGGGAGCCGGATCGAAGTCCCTCTCCCCTTGTGGGAAAGGGATTTAGGGTGAGGGGAGCAGAGCTGATGCTCCAGACGACTAGGGCTCTGGAGGCTCCGCTTCCGGGTCCAAGCCTTCCAAATACTGGGCTTCCACCAGGAAGCTGCCCCGTTCAAATTTCACCACCCAGTAGCCGCCGGAGCGCTGCTCCAGCACCGGCCCTTCTGCACCCAGGGGGATAATATCCGGGGGGCGCAGCATGGGCATGGGGTCTGCGGTTTTGAAGTAGGGCGGGGGGCTGGCGAGTCGGACGCGATCGCCAATCTTCAATTGCTGTGACATAGCTATTCCATTAAAACCGCTAGGCGTCGCGCCTTCCTGGGGACAAGGCGTGCCATGTCCCCAGGCCGAGTGCATCTGATTAAATTCTCATTCCTTAGGGCACCTGCCAGGCTCGTTCATGGTATTCCTCGGGCTTGGTGAAGTATTCCTGCATGGGGACGCCGTGGCCGTGGCCGTGACTGTGGCCGTGGCCGTGACCGTGACCGTGACCGTGACCGTGGCCCGGCTCGCCATGGCTCTGCTCAATGCCCAAGCTGTCCGGCTCCACCGCCGCTAGGCGAAACTTACACATCTCACAATTCATCTGCACCTGGCCGAGCTGGGTTTCAATCTCCCGCTGGCGCACCACATCAAACAGACGGGGATGGAGGCCCATCTCCGGCAAACAGACCACCTCAACCTCAGGGTGCTCGGCTTGGTGCTGTTCGGCAATGTCAAACACCTTATCCATCAGCACCCCCGCAAACAAAAAGTAGGGCAGGATGATAATTCGCCGGGGATTGTACAGCCTGGCCCGCCGCAGTCCCTCTTCCATGCGGGGATGGGTGATGCCAATGAAGCAGATCTCCGTCGTGGCATAGTTGCTGCCCTCCCAAACCATGCGGGCGAGCTTGAAGACATCGCCGTTGGCATCGGGATCGCTGGCCCCCCGGCCCACAAACAGCAGCACCGTTTCGGAGCGGGGGATGTTTTGGGGATTGTGTTCTGGTCGATCAAGCTGGGCGAGGCGATCGCGCCAAAGCTGCAAAATCGCCGGGGCAATGCCCAGGTGGCGACCATAGTGAAAGCGCACCTGGGGATAGCGGCGGCGGGCGCGATCTAGCTCATTGGTCACATCAAACTTGTTGTGCCGCGCCGCAAACAGCAGCACCGGCAACACCGATAGATCCGTATAGCCCTGCTCAACACAGCGCTCAACTCCATCGAGGATCGTCGGCTCAGTCAATTCCAAAAAGCAGGGCACCACCGGGCGAGAGCGATCCAGCGCATGGTACTTCTCGGCAAAGTCAATTACATTCTGACGCCCTGCGGCGCTGCGGCTGCCGTGACCCACCATCAGCAGCGGTCGCTGCTCTGGCAGCAGCGGCAACGGCACCGGAGCGGGGGTCTGCTGCTCCTGGCGCAGCAGTTGCGGGGCATCGAAGTTAAGTCGGGAATGCAATAGCAAAGTTCAAGGCTCCTTGTTCCGTGTCAGGCGGAAGGTGAAGGGTGGCCCACAGCAGATAGATGTTCGGGGTGCAGACGATCAGGCGTTCTGACTTCTCGGAATTGAGCGATCGCCCAGGGCGAAATGAAGAGACCTGTTTGAAACAAGAGTTTTGATGCAAAATTGATTCAAACTGGGTCAAAATTCGTTCAAGATGAGTCACAGTTGCCGCACAGTCTCGGATTTGCACCGATGTTTCCCTGGCTCGCCTGCTGCTGCTGCGGTCTGACTATCCTAGCGGCTCGGTCTAGCTTTCCCTTCAATTTGTCACAGGATGTTGGACTGGCGCAGCCAGCGGCGACAGCACAAACAACAAAACTGGCGATAGACCCAAGTCCATCGCCAGTCTGAAAGGCCTGATCCGAAACGAGATTGGCTGAGATAGCTGCCATGTCTCGGTTCGAGTCACGAGTCGATCTAGTCCTCTAGCCTGCCCAGAATATCGCGCCGGACTTCCTTAAAGTTTTTGGAGAGTTCCTCGCGGGTGGATGCCTTGAGCACGTAGCGATAGAGGAACCAGGCACTATAGCCAATGCCCACCATCTCAAACGCAGGGGCCATCAGGGGGATTTCGTTGATGGCGCTTAGCACCGCCAAGGCAACCTTGAGGGTGACCAAACCGCCGATCACCAAGCCCGTCACCAGGATGGGCTGGCGATATTCCTGAAACAGCTCCTTGAGAACGCCCAAGGAGAGATATTCCTTAACTTGGTCAAGAATTTCCTGCCATTCGCTGCTGTCTTGGGTCGTCTGGCTAGCCGTGGCCAAGGGGCCCGACTCCAACTTAACTTCAACCACGGGGGATTCGGATTCCACGCTGAGCGTCTGAACCTCGGTTGTTTCCAATGTTTCTATATCTGGACTCATTGCGATTTTCTCTCCTTATATGGAACGAGTGATGCCCTTACTCTGCCATGGACGATCTAGATGTATGCCCCCGCGTTATAAAGCGTTGGGTATACCGAATGGGGTGAAACGTTCAATCCACCTGGAGCTGTAATGAGGACAGTTCTAGGCAAGACGCTGGGCGATCGCCACAACGGTGGCATGCCCGAGCGATCGCAAAACTCCCAATAGCGGAGCCTGGATCACGCTAAAAGAATTGCAAAGCTTCTTCTTTTGCGCAAGTCCCAAGGGTACAGGGCTAAATTGATCCCGAACCGATGCACAGTCAATGGTTTAGATTCAGTCTAGGATCAGGGCTTTATTATAGTTCAAGAGAACTACTTTCCTCAGGTCTGGGCCTCTCCAAACGGCTCGCATACCCAAGATCTTCCAACGAAAAGCCCGCCTGTTCCCATGGGGAGCAGGCGGGCTGGGGAGGGTATGCCAAGCATCAGCCTGGCCGAACCTCCCTAGACCGGCGGTATTGCGCCGCCTCTCGCGATCGTTGCAGCTTCTAATCGTTGCTGCTGTTGAGCGCAATCAAGAACCGCAGAATGAACACAAACAAGTTGACATAGGTCAAGAACATCGACAGGGCAGCCGAGAGATACTGCTCATCGTTGTAGGTGCGGGGCAGAGTGTAGAAATCCACCACCGCAGCCCCAGCAAAAATCAGCGCCCCCAGGGCCGAAACCGCCAGCTCCAAATAGGTCGCTTGGTGAACACCAAACAGCGACAGCAGCAGTTGGCCCACCATGACCACCACCAGACCGATAATGCCAAGCTGGACCGTCTTCGCCAGGGCAAGGCCATCGGTCTCCGACAGGTTTGAGCCGATCTGGCGGGCGGCGATGAAGGTCACCCCACAGCCCAGGGCCGCCATGCCAATGCCCCAAAAGCCGACCCCCGGCACGGCCAGGGCGACGCTGATCAACCCCGTCAAGGTATAGCCCGTCAGCAGGCTATAGACCGCCAGCAGGGGCAGGGCCTTGGTATTTTCCTCGGCCTGGGCAGCGCCCTGGGCCACAAAAAACAGCACAAGCTGAAGCACCAAAGCGCCAAAGAACGTGGGCATGAACAGTTGGGGATAGCGCTGGGCCACGCCCATGCCGCCATAGGTGCCCAGGGCCGTCAAGATCAAGCCACCGCCCACGAAGGGCAAAGCCTTGGGAATAACGTTAGGCCCAACCAAAGATTGGGTCTGGGCTTTGCGAATCGCTTCGCGAAAGTTACTGGTATTGGCCATTTTGAGTTGACTCTCCCGTGAGTGCTACAACGTGGAAGCGAAACGGATCGTTCTTCATTTTCACCATTCTATTGTGGCGAACTGCCCTGGGGGTCTGCCAGGGGATAAGGTTTCGGAAATATGTCCTTGACAAACGATGGAATCAGGTAGCCAGAAAATCCTGGCCAATGTTGCCCGCCCGTCTTCCCGAGGGGGATGCTTCTGGGAAACCGCTGTAATATTGAGACAGGATAGTCAACACAAAGCGCAGCGTCGCTAACCTTAAGTCCTGAGACACCTCCTCGAACCCTGTTTTTTTGCCCAAGAACTTCATTCCCCCAAAAAACGATGGAAGCACTCGCCCTCACCCAAGCAAACGTCGAGACCGTCCTGGATGAACTCCGTCCCTACCTGATGGCCGATGGCGGCAACGTCGAGCTCGTCGAAATCGATGGTCCCATTGTCAAAGTCCGCCTCCAGGGCGCTTGTGGTTCCTGCCCCAGCTCCGCCATGACCCTGAAGATGGGCATTGAACGCAAGCTGCGCCAGATGATTCCTGAAATCGCTGAGATTGAGCAGGTGCTCTAAGCGGAGCCCTATCCCATCTAGTTGAAAAGCGCGGGTTGGCAATGATTGCTGACCCGCGCTTTTCAGGTATGGGTATCCGCCTCTTCCAGGGGAGCCATTTCTTCGCCAACCCGCAGCCAGAGCGGGTATGCTGGTTTACTGGCGTTTTCTCAACCTCGGCCCCCACCGAGATCTGACCTGTGCTTGACCTCAAACAAATTCGCACCGATTCCGCCGCTGTCCAGGCCAAGCTCAACCTGCGTAGCGGCAGCTATGACCTCCAGCCGATCTTGGACTTGGACGAGCAGCAGCGAAATTTGGAAACGGAGCGATCGCAGCTCCAGGCCCGCAGCAACGAAATCGGCAAGCTCGTCGGCCAGGCCATGAAAAGCGGCGGCGACCCCAAAGGCCCCGAAGTGGCCGCCCTCAAAGCAGAAGGCAACGAAGTTAAACAAAAGCTCAGCGAGCTAGAGCCCCGCGAAAAAGAAATCAAAGCTCAAATCAACGATCTGCTGCTGCGCCTACCCAACCTGCCCAGCGACAGCACGCCAGAAGGCGAGAACGAAGCAGCCAATGTGGAAGTCAGCCGCTGGGGCGATGAATACAAGCGATCCAACCCGGATGGCGGCGACAAGCTTCTGCCCCACTGGGAAATTGGTGAAAAGCTCGGCATTTTTAACTTTGAGCGATCGACAAAAATTGCCCAGAGCCGCTTTGTCACCCTACTGGGGGCCGGTGCAGCCCTAGAGCGGGCGCTGATTAGCTTCATGCTCGATCGCCAAATCGCCGCAGGCTACAGCGAAGTCATCCCCCCCTATCTGGTTAACTCCGCCTCCCTCACCGCCACGGGCCAACTGCCCAAATTTGCCGAAGACGGCATGGACGGGTTTCGCTGTGCCGATGACGACCTCTGGCTCACCCCCACCGCCGAAGTGCCCCTGGTCAACCTCTACCGCGATGACATCATCGACATCGATCAGCTCCCCATCGCCCACTGCGCCCACACCCCATGCTTCCGGCGCGAAGCGGGCAGCTATGGCCGGGACACGCGGGGCCTCATTCGCCTGCACCAGTTCAACAAAGTCGAGCTAGTCAAGCTGGTCAGCCCCGAAACCTCCGAAGCCGAGCATGAAACGCTAGTCCGCAACGCCGAAGAAATCCTCGAAGCCCTGAAGCTGCCCTACCGCAAAGTCGAGCTTTGTACCGGCGACCTCGGCTTCGGTGCGGCGAAGTGCTACGACCTCGAAGTCTGGCTGCCCGCCGCCGAGACCTACCGCGAAATCTCTAGCTGTTCCAACTGCTACGACTTCCAGGCAAGGCGCGGCAACATCCGCTGCAAAGTGCCCGGCACCAAAGGCACCCAGTTTGTCCACACCCTCAACGGCTCCGGCCTGGCCGTAGGCCGCACCATGGCGGCGGTGCTGGAAAACTACCAACAGGCCAATGGTTCAGTGAAAATCCCCGAGGTGTTGCAACCTTACATGGGCGGCAAAGAAATGATCTAGGGCAGCGGGTCAGTCGCGTCAGTGGGTTGGCTGAATCGGTAACTAGGTTGGGTCGGTGATAGGCCAACCCATCCCCCATGACCCATGACCCATGACCCATGACCCATCCCTATTCACTCCTTGCCGTTTCCTGCGCATTCCCGCCCCAGGGCCTAAGATGTGTAGATAACGTAACGCGCGAATTTCAAACCCTATGTTCGTTTTGGCAGCCGTTGGCGTCCTAGCGCTTCTAATTTTTGTTCATGAGTTAGGGCATTTCCTAGCTGCCAGGCTCCAAGGCATTTATGCCAACAAATTTTCCATTGGCTTTGGTCCAGCCCTATTGCGGTATCAGGGGCCGATGACGGAATATGCCCTGCGGATTATTCCCTTGGGGGGCTATGTGGGCTTTCCCGATGAGGATCCGGAGAGCGATATCGATCCGACAGATCCCAATCTGCTGCAAAATCGACCGATTTTGGATCGGGCGATCGTCATCAGCGCTGGGGTGATTGCCAATCTGGTGTTCGCCTATGTGATTTTGGTTAGCCAGGTCAGCATTGTCGGTGTGATGACCGGCTACAACTTTGAGCCCGGCGTGGTGATTCCCCAGGTGGTGGAAAGCAACTCCGCTGCCACGGCGGCGGGGCTGCGATCGGGCGATGTGGTGCTGCAAGCGGACGGCCAGGTGTTTGAGGCCTCTGAAAACAGCGTGCAATCCCTGATCAACCTCATCCAGTCCAGTGCAGGCAAGCCGCTCCGCTTCGTGGTACAGCGCGATGGGGAATTGATTCCGCTAACCGTGGAGCCTCGCCTAGAGGAGGATGGCGTCGGCCACATCGGCGTCCAGCTTGCGCCCAATGGCAAGCCGCTGTTCCGCCGTCCCAACAGCTTGGCAGAGCCGTTTCGCAAGGCTGCAAAGCAGTTTGAGCAACTGTTTCAGCAGATCGTCGATGGCTTTACGATGCTGGTGATGAACTTTGGCGAGACGGCTCCCCAGCTCAAGGGGCCGGTCAAAATTGTGGAATTCGGCGCAGATATTGCCCGCACGGATTCTGGTAGCCTGTTTTTCTTTGCTGCATTTATCAGCATCAACCTGGCGTTTATCAATATCTTGCCCTTGCCCGCCTTGGATGGTGGCCAGCTCGCCTTTTTGCTGATCGAGGGGCTGCTGGGCAAGCCCCTGCCCCAGAAGTTCCAGGCGGCGGTGATGCAGACGGGTCTGTTGGTGCTGTTGACGGTGGGGGTGTTTTTGATTATTCGAGATACAACCCAGCTCACCTGGGTCCAGCAGTTTTTCCCATCCTAGGAGGCTGAAGCCGATCGCGCATCAGATGCCGGTCGGGCCAAACGCCTATTGGACTCTAACCCAGCCATGAGACAGACCCAGAAGCAGCAGCGTGCCCTGGCGGTTTTGCAGCGGCTTAAAGCCGTTTATCCCGCAGCACCCTGCTCGCTGAACTTTGAAACGCCGCTCCAACTGATGATCGCGACGATGTTGGCGGCCCAATGCACGGATGAGCGCGTCAACAAGGTCACGCCAGCGCTGTTCGAGCGCTATCCCACGGTGGAAGCCTTTGCCCAGGCCGAGCTGGGGGAGCTTGAGAATTACGTCAAATCCACGGGCTTCTATCGCAACAAGGCGAAGAACATTCGCCTCAACTGCCAGCGCTTGATTGAGGTCTATGGCGGTGAGGTGCCCCAAACCATGGCGGATTTGGTTTCCCTGGCGGGGGTGGCTCGCAAAACGGCCAATGTGGTCCTGGCCCATGGCTTTGGGATCAATGGGGGGGTGACGGTGGACACCCATGTGAAGCGGATTAGCAATTTATTGAAGTTGACGAAATCGGACAACCCCGTGCAAATCGAGCGGGACTTGATGAAGCTATTGCCCCAGCCCGATTGGGAGAACTGGTCGATTCGGCTGGTCTATCACGGGCGAGAAACTTGCATTGCGCGGCGGCCCCAGTGCGATCGCTGCCCTATTTTTGAATTCTGCCCTTCTGGCCCGAAGCTGCTCGCCGGGAAAAATCTTTAGGCTGCTCTAGTTTCAGGACTGTTTTGTTCTTCTATCTCTAGGACTAGGCCCGCTGTTTCTAGGGGGCTAGCGGTGGTTCTGCGGCCCAGGCGCAGGGCGGAGACGATCACATTGCTCGCACCATTGATGACGTGCAGTTCGCGGGGAGCGATCGCTTCGAGCCCACAGCTCAACTCCACCAAGGGCATCTCCTGCCAGCAGCTACGGCAGAACCAATAGATCTCGCTGTTGCGAACATGGCGAAGCAATTGATTGGC
>JAAUQQ010000177.1 GCA_012032745.1 Synechococcales cyanobacterium RM1_1_8 | reverse complement strand
CCCCAAGCACCCCAAGCACCCAAAATCCCCCGCCCCTCCCTATGCAAATCCACCGCCTCCCGGTCCTAGCAGATAACTACATCTTTCTGCTCCACGACGAAGAGACCAACCAGGCCGCCGTGGTGGATCCAACCCAGGCCGAGCCAGTGCTAGTCAGGCTGAAGGCCCTAGGGGCGGAGCTAACCCAAATCTTAATCACCCACCACCACTGGGATCATGTCGGGGGCAACCGCTTGTTGCTGGAGCATTTTCCAGCGGCAGTTGTCTCGGGGGGAGCGGAGGATTGGGGCCGCATTCCGGGGCAACAGGTGGCGCTGCAAGGGGGAGAGCGGATCAGCTTTGGAGAGCGAGAGGCCCAGGTCTTCTTTGTGCCTGGCCATACGCGGGGGCACCTGGCCTATTACTTTCTCCGCGCCGGGCACAGCCGGGGCCGGAGCAGATTGGCGAGGCCAGAGAAATGCCAGAAGAAATGCCAGAAGAAATGCCAGGGAGAATCTCGGCCAATATTCCAGGGGTTGGAGAGCTTTTTTGTGGCGATACGATTTTTGCGGGAGGCTGTGGGCGGCTGTCTGAAGGGACACCGGCTCAAATGGTAAATTCACTGAACCAGCTACGCCAGCTACCGGACCGAACGCGGCTGTGGTGTGCCCATGAATATACGTTGAGCAATCTCAAGTTTGCGATCGCAGTCGATCCAAACAATCATGAGCTGCAAGCTCGCCTAGTGCAGGTCCAAGCGGCCAGCCAGCGCCAGCAGCCCACGGTGCCATCCTGGCTGGGGCTCGAAAAGCGGACCAATCCATTTTTGCGCTGGGATCAGCCAACAATCATGGCGGCCATGGGCCAGAGGGATGGGGTGCGATCGTTTGGGAAACTGCGGGGGAAAAAGGATTTAGCATCCTAGGCCTAGTTTTGGGAATCATGGGTCTGTTGTTTGTTGTGTTTATCTGTTGTTTGTTGTGTTTATAAAGGGCTTTGTCTCCCCAAGGCTGCTGCATCTATAATGGGGAGCTAACCCCCCTGGCTGGGATCAAGCCTGGGTTGAGGTTTGCCCTGAATCACCTTGCTTGTCGCTGCCCTCCAACGTTGAGATGATTATGCTGACCGCCTCACAGAACTTTCCCATCGAGCTGCTGAAGGATCGGGACTATACCATCATCCTCAGTCGCTCCTGCGTGTCCTACCGGGTGCCGGGCTTGGCCCAATGCTGGGCCGAGGCCCAGGAGGCCATTCAGGCGCTGATTCAAACTTGCAGCAGCTTGGATGATGATGGTTTGGTGCTGTATGTGGCTTCTGAAGTGGCCCAGGCCGGCTTTGGCTTTCAAAAGTATGAATATGTGAAGGGCGATCGCCACCCCAGCCCGCTGCAAGACAGCTACCCTCCTGCCAGTTTGGATTGCGTTGGCCTGTTGGGAGAAGCGATTCAGCGCTATTTTGAGCGCAGGGCTGCTGGCCAATCCAAACCCAACGGTGAGTTGTTTTTGGTCATCCTGGACGGCGAGCCCATTGAGCGGCAGCAGTTGACCAAGCTGGTGCTGGAAACGGCTCAGCGTTTGGAGCATCCCCATGAGTTGGCGATCGGGCTCGTGCAAATTGGCGATGACTCCATGGCCGAGGGGCTATTTCGAGTCTTGGACGAGGGCTTAGAAAAGATTGGGGCCGTTCACGACATTGTCCATACCCAGAAGATTGAGACCTTGAATTCGGAGCACCTAGGGGCCTTTCTGTGGGATGTCTTGAATGATTAGAAAATGGGCACCCGGCCCTCACAGTCCAGCAAACGCTCCAAAATCCTCCGCTGGGCGGGCTGAGCTTGGATGATTTTCTCAGCAGCGGCCTTAAATAGTTCTACATACAACTGTTCTAAGTAGACTGCCTCCACTTCATCTTTGGGCTGACCATCGGCGAAATTTTTCAAAGTTTTCGAGCCGAGGCCGCTGCATGGGCCGATCGCCGATCTCTACCCGACTGCGCCACTCAACCTGGCTAGACAGGAACTTTGATAACGATTATCATTACTGCATTGATAATTTGACTTTGCATGCCCAGAGAAAAATTAGTGGTTGTGGCCGGTGCGCCGGGGGCCGGTAAGACCGCTTGGATTGTTCAGCAACTCCAGCAGTACGAGGCTCCGCGTCAAACCCCGGCCCACCGACCCCTCTACTGCGCCTTGGGCGGTGCAGATATTCCTTTGGATGCGGTTTTCCTGGGCGCACAATCCCTGGGGGTGGAGGTGCTGCCCAAGGCCGACCTGTCTCGGGTGGCGATCGCTCTCCAGGCGGGACGGCCTGTTTTCCTAGAGATCCACGGCACTATCGAGCTGGACAGCCTGGATTTGCACAGCCAACTCTTGGCCCATTGGGAGGCAGGGTCAGAGAAGCCCCTGTTAGAGCGGGTTGCGATCGTGCCGGAGGGCTGGCGATGTGACGACTTGGAGTCCTGGAGCGATCGACGTTTCCCATCCCCCATTGCCTTCCCCCCTCCACCGTCGAGCCCAGCTCCGCAGCAGATCTGGAGCCTAGATCTCACCGGCCAGGTATTCGATCCGCCCAGCCTCGACCTGCTCTGGCAGGAGCTGACCGGCGGGGCCTATGGCCAGGTCCAGCGCGCCAAGGGGATTTTTTGTTTGGCGGATGGCTCGGGCTTTTTCTTTAGCTTTGTCCCAGCCCCCCCTGGCCAACCGCCCCATAAACCTACAGCCAACTGGCCTTTAAGTCCTTCACCGAGGGGCGACCGGACTATCCCAGTGGCCTAGAGGTGGTGGGCCATGACTTGGGGGCTGAGCTGATTTTTGAGACTATCCAAGACTGCTTGCTCTCCGATGGGTTGCTCCAGCAATTCCAGGCCAGCCAGCGCCAGGCCCAAGAAGACGAAGCCCAGGAGGATGCAGCCCTGGAAGTGGAGAGGGTGGAAGCGATCGCAGCAGTGGAAACCGTGCATTAGGAATAGGCTGCATCCTTGGCGATCGCCCCCCACCGCCTCATCTCCCCATCTCCCACCTCCCCACCGCCCCATCTCCCCCGAAAATTCTCCATGAAAACCGCCGTCATCTCCTGCATCCA
The DNA here is from genome assembly GCA_012032745.1 of Synechococcales cyanobacterium RM1_1_8. GTDB lineage: Bacteria > Cyanobacteriota > Cyanobacteriia > PCC-9006 > JAAUQQ01 > JAAUQQ01. The sequence continues at coordinate 7,142 of JAAUQQ010000177.1, read as the reverse complement.
TGGCAACTACGAAGCCCTCGATGCGGTCCTGCTAGACATCGATGCTCACCAGGCCGACCAGATTGTCTGCCTCGGCGATTTGGTTGGCTACGGTCCCCATCCCAATGCCGTGGTCGAACGCATCCGCTCCCTGGATATTCCCACGGTCCAGGGCTGCTGGGACGAGGACATGGTCCATGGCCTCGATGCCTGCGACTGTAGCTACCCATCGCTCCTCGCGGAGGTGCGGGGCAAGGCCGCCCATGCCTGGACCGAGCAGGAAATCCATCCCGAGACCCGAGAATTTTTGGCCCAACTGCCCCTGAGCCATTGCCAAGACGGCCTCGCCTTTGTCCATGGCAGTCCCCACAGCCAGCATGAATATTTGCTGCCGGACATGGATGCCTTCACGGCCCTGGAGCGGGTGCTCAGCCTGGGGGCGGATGTGTTGTTCTGTGGTCATACCCATGTGCCCTATGTGCGGGAATTGCGCGAGAGCGAGCTGCGGGTGAGCTTGCAGACCGGAGTGCGCCAAGCGAAATCCACGGCCAAGACTATAGTTGAGTCAGCAACGAACGAATCCCTGCGCTTCCCGCTCAAGCGCATTATCAATGCGGGCTCTGTGGGCGAGCCCCGCCATGGTCGTCCCAATGCCACCTATGTGTTGTACGACAGCGAGCAGCAAACGACCTTGCTGCGGGAAGTGGAGTACGACTACCAAAAAACCTGTGCCGATATCCTGGCCAAGGGCCTACCGCCGATTTTTGCCTGGCGCTTAGCCCAGGGACTGGAATTTGCCGAGCGAGCCGATGACCCCAGCCATGTCTGTGAGCGCTAGGACAGCAGAGCAGAAGTTTTCAGGCTAGCTTAAGCCGACCTCATCCCCCAACCCCTCCTCCTCCAAAGGCTATGGGCACTATTGGCTACAGCCAAAGCTATTCTCAAACATCCTCCGAGGCTGTAGCAGCGATCGAGGCGGGAAATTACTTTAAATGGAAGTGGCGGTAACGGTGCGATTACTAAGCATCAACTCTTGGTGTCGCACACTCGAAATCGCCACCTCAAAGGGAAAGGTAAATGACTGAAAAGACTCAGGAGAAATGCGATCTTCATCGAGATCCACGACGACTTGTTTAAAGATTTGCATCAGCTTGCTCTGCAATCGATTGAGCTCTTGGAGCTGGGTGGCTTGGTTGACATCTTCAATCAGCTTGAGAATCTCTAAGTTGTACATATCTGCCCGATCCTTTTGTCGATTGAGCAGCCATTGTCGCAACTGCCAGAGACTGGAGGCCAGCAGCACACCGACGGAGACCAGCAGGCCGATGGGTTCGGAATATTGCACCAAAAAACTGGGCTGATCCCGGTTGTGGAAGGCGATCGCGCCGCTATGCATCGGAAACCCCAAATTGCGGTTGGTATCGGGGTGCTGAATGCGAGCCGTGCGGGGATTGATTGCAATCAATTCATTTCGGTGTTCATACAAAACCTTAGAAATGGCTTTGACGGCTTCGGTCTCAACGGACTGGTTGGCGACCAACAGAGCGCTGACACTGACGACGGGCAGATCTTCCGGGGGAATTGGCAGGCTGCCCCGATAGGCCCCCTGGGGAATGGTGACCCGTTCTAGGTAGGGCTGGGAGAGCTGTAGGGCGCCGATTTGGGGGATGGGCAGCAGACGAGCCTTGCCCCCGTTCAGGAGCTCTGAGACCGAGCTGTTGCCCAGGCCAATCACGCGGAAGAGGGCATCGACCTGGCCCGCTTCCAGGGCGGTATGGGCGGCGGCGGGGGGCATGGGCAAGGCGGTGAAGTCTGCTTCGCTGAGGCCATAGTGGTTGATCAGGGGCCAGAACAAACTGTAGGAGCCGCTGCCTTCTGGCATCAGGGCGATGCGCTTGCCTTTGATTTCGCTGGGGCTGGAAATGCCGCTGGCGGCGCTGGCAATGAAGTGATACATCTCCGGATAGAGGGAGGCGATCGCCTGCACATTTGCCTGGGTGGGCGTATCGCCCTGGACCATGGCCAGCTCGACGGCACCGCTGCTGACATCGGCCATGTTTTTTCCAGATCCAGAGGATTCCACGACCTCGATCTTCAGCTTGGGGTAATGGTTGGCGGTGACCTGGGCGATCGCCTGGCCAAAGGCATAATATTCGCCGCTGCTGCTGCCCGTGGCGAGACGCAGGGTCTGGACCTGGTTGTCGCGCAGCAGATAGCTGACAGAAATGATACCAAGGCTGATGCTTGTGGCGGCGATCGCCCAGGCGATCCAGCGTCCGCTTCTGTTCATACGGGCGACTCCTGATGGGATGCAGCGTTGGAAATTGCACTGGGGCCAGGCCCCTCAGACCCAACAGTATCATTTCTGCCCAGTCGCTCTCCCAAGCCGTTGCTCCTGTCACCTGGGCCTCCTTCCGAATTGACGATCCCCCATGAATACCCCCATGAATACCCCATGAATACCCGCCATCTGTCGCACCGCTCACGCGCGGATCCCCGGCATCTTCAAAGCACCTTGTCCTGCATTAAGCTGTGCTTTTGCCCAGGATGTGAAACGGTGAAGATGAAGTTTGAACATAAGTTTAGACATCTGTCCCGAGCCTTGCTAGAGTTTAATCAATGCAAAAAACTTAATCATAGATGATTGTCTATGGTATGAATTTTGTTTGTATTCTTAAATCACCTCCTGCCGCCGCACTGCTACCTGCCGATGCTTGGAGTCTAGGGAGGGCGTGATGCCAGGTCTCATGGGCTTGTTTGTGGAGCTTCGTCCACCTGTTTTCTACCGCACTACCGCAAGATGCAAATCACGAATCAAATCCATCTGAGAAATCTTCGAGGCGATATTTTTGGCGGCGTTACTGCTGCGGTCATTGCCCTGCCCATGGCCCTCGCCTTCGGAGTGGCTTCGGGGGCTGGCGCTGCCTCGGGCCTCTGGGGAGCTGTGCTGGTGGGCTTTTTTGCTGCCCTGTTTGGCGGCACCCCAGCCCTGATCTCCGAGCCAACCGGGCCGATGACGGTGGTCATGACCGCCGTGATTGCCCATTTTATTGCGGCCTACCCCGAAAACGAAGGCTACGGCATGGCCGTGGCCTTCACGGTGGTGATGATGGCCGGGGTCTTTCAAATTATTTTTGGCTCGCTCAAGCTGGGCAAATACGTCACGATGATGCCCTACACGGTGATCTCGGGCTTCATGTCCGGCATCGGCATTATCCTCGTGATCTTGCAGCTAGCCCCCTTCCTGGGCCAGGCCAGCCCCAAGGGAGGGGTGATTGGTACGCTCCAGGCCGTTCCGGAACTGCTGTCCAACGTGCAGCCCGCAGAAACGCTCCTGGCCCTGATGACCGTGGGGCTGATCTGGTTCATGCCCTCAAAGTTTAAGAAGGTTATTCCGCCCCAGCTCGTGGCCTTGATCGCGGGGACCGTCCTGTCCCTGGTGGCCTTTGACGGGGTGGACATTCGCCGCATTGGCGAAATTTCCGCTGGATTTCCGACTTTGAACATCCCCACCTTCAGCGGGGCTGAGCTGAGCTTGATGTTTGTCGATGCGGCGATGCTGGGCATGTTGGGCTGCATCGACGCTCTGCTGACCTCGGTGGTGGCGGACAGCTTGACCCGCACCGAACATAACTCCAACAAGGAATTGATCGGCCAGGGGTTGGGCAACATCATGTCCGGTCTGTTTGGCGGTATTGCCGGTGCCGGGGCCACCATGGGCACGGTGGTGAATATTCAGGCGGGGGGCCGCACGGCGCTCTCGGGCCTGACCCGCTCCGCTGTTCTGCTGGTGGTGATTTTGGGGGCCTCCGGTCTGGCGGCGACGATTCCCCTGGCGGTGCTGGCCGGTATTGCCCTCAAGGTCGGTGTGGATATTATCGATTGGGATTTCTTGAAGCGCGCCCACAAGATTTCCTGGAAGGGCTCGCTGATCATGTACGGCGTGATTCTGCTGACGGTGTTGGTGGACCTGATTGCCGCTGTGGGCATTGGTGTCTTTATCGCCAACGTGCTCACGATCGATCGCATGAGCAGTCTGCAATCTGAGTCAGTCAAGGCGATTAGCGATGCCGATGACACGGTCCTGCTCAACGACAGCGAGAAGCGCTGGCTGGATCAGGGCAATGGTCGAGTGCTGCTGTTTCAACTGAGCGGTCCGATGATCTTTGGGGTGGCCAAGGCCATCAACCGTGAGCACAACGCCATTAGCAACTGCGATGCGGTGGTGTTTGACCTCAGCGATGTGCCCCACATGGGGGTGACCTCTTCCTTGGCCCTGGAAAACGCGGTCAAGGAAGCGGTGGAAAAGGGCCGCCATGTCTTCATCGTCGGCGCGGCGGGCCAGACCAAGCGTCGCCTCGAAGATATGGATGTGCTGAGCCTGTTGCCGCCCCACCACCTGCATACGGACCGGGCCGAAGCCCTGCGCTGTGCCGTGGCGACGGTGGCGGATCCCCAAGAGGCCTCCCAGCCTGTGGATTTGGGGAACGCGGCGATCGCCTCGTAGGCTGCGTTGCTGCGCAGCAAAATGCACGAATGCCCGATGCCCAATGCCCAAGCTCTGGTGCGTTGCCCTTCAGGGCAACGCACCTTACGGAATCATTCACCATGCTGTGGTTTGCTCTGTGCCTTTTGGCGATCGCCTGTCTCCAATGGGCCAAGCGCCTGCACCTGCTAGATGAAATCTATGCCCTGGCCCTCTATAGCACCGGCAGCCTCGCTGCCCTTTGGGGGCTGGCGATCGCCCCCAGCGAAGCCCAGATTGGCCTTGGCATCTTGACCCTGGGCGGCCTCCAGCTCAGGGCCATCCATTTGAATCGTTAATACCCAGGGCCATCGGTTTGAATCGCTATTTTTGTCTATCCCTCGCCGCTTCCCTCGGAAGCGACTTGCCATGCTAGCTCTGTTTGATTCTGGGGCGATCGCAGCCCCTCCATCGCTCCCGGATCTATCGCTCCCCAATCTCGCCTTGGCGAATCTGAATCTCCTCGCCACGGCCCCCGAATCCGCCGCCGCCGAGGACGGCCCCTGGGTACTGGCTGGGGTGCTGCTGACCCTGATTGTGGTCTATACCATGAGCAAACTGGGAGGGGAACTCTCCAAGCGCTTCGGCCTGCCGCCGGTACTCGGCGAATTGGTCGGCGGTGTCATCGTCGGCGTCTCGGCCTTGCATTTCCTCGTTTTCCCGGAAACAGGAGCCGTGGCCAGCGACTCGGTGATCATGTCGGTGCTACAGGCCCTAGGCTCGCTGGATGGCGAGGCCGTCAGCCGTATTTTTGCCAGCCAGAGCGAAGTCATTTCTCTGTTGGCGGAGCTGGGCGTGATTGTCCTGCTGTTTGAAATTGGCCTGGAGTCTGACCTGCGGGAGCTAAGCAAGGTCGGCTACCAAGCCGCCGTCGTGGCCGTAGTGGGCGTAGCAGCTCCCTTTGCCCTGGGCACCGTGGGCCTGATTGCGCTCTTCCATGTACCGACGATCGCGGCGATTTTGCGGGGGCAGCCCTGACAGCCACCAGCATTGGCATCACCTCCAAGGTACTCTCAGAGCTAGGCCACCTCAAGTCCACCGAAGGCCAAATCATTGTCGGCGCAGCGGTGATCGATGACGTGCTCGGCATCATTGTCCTGGCCGTGGTGGCCAGCCTGGCCAAGACTGGCGAGGTGGATTTGCTCAATGTGGTCTATCTGATTCTCAGCGCCACGGGCTTTTTGCTCGGGTCGATTCTGCTGGGCAAGTTCTTCAACAAGGGCTTTGGCGTCGTCGCCGACAGGCTGCAAACGCGGGGTGCATTGCTGATTCCCGCCATGACCTTCGCCCTGATCATGGCCTTTTTGGCAAACATCATTCACCTAGAAGCCATTCTCGGAGCCTTTGCGGCGGGCCTGGTGCTAGATGAGACGGACCAGCGCAAGGAGCTAGATCAGCAGGTGATGCCGATCGCCGATCTGATGGTGCCGATTTTCTTCGTTACCGTCGGGGCCAAGGCAGATTTTGGCGTGCTCAACCCGGCGGTGGCGGCCAACCGAGAGGGCCTGGTGATTGCAGTCTTTTTGATTGCGGTGGCGATTATCGGCAAGGTGGTCACGGGCTGGGCGGTGTTTGGTCAGCCAGGCATCAATCGCTTGGCGATCGGCGTTGGCATGATTCCCCGAGGAGAAGTTGGCCTGGTGTTTGCAGGCATTGGCTCCGCCAGCGGCGTCCTGGGCAAGCCCCTGGAAGCTGCGATTATCATGATGGTGATTTTGACCACGTTCATTGCGCCGCCGCTGTTGCAGTTGGCCTTGAACAGTCCCAAGGGCAATGATGGTATCACCCCGGCGGAGGTGCCAGCGGTAGAATAGGACGGCCCAGCGAAACCGTAGGGTGCGTTTCTGCGCAGCAAAACGCACCCTTTACTATGGTCCGGTTTTTGGCATGGTGCGTTTCCCTAAGGGACAACAGACCCTACCCAATGGTTGACATATGCCGATTTTATAAGCGCTGATCTTTCCCCTACGGAACAACGCTACCTTACCCAATGGTTGACATATGCCGATTTTACAAGCGCTGATCTTTGCCACAGTCTTTTGTGGTTTTTTTGGCATCATTTTCAAGCAAAACCTAATGCTCAAAATCCTCTCCATGGATGTGATGAGCACTGGCGTCATTGCCTGCTATGTGCTGATTGCAGCCAGGGGAGGCTTGTTTACGCCCATTGTGGAAGATACGGAGCGGAACTTAAACTATGCCGATCCCGTACCCCAGGCGGTGATTTTGACCGCCATTGTCATTGGCTTTTCCATCCAGGCGCTCATGCTGGTGGGCGTAATGAAACTCTCACGGGATAACCCCACCTTAGAGAGCCGCGAGATTGAAAAGACCTATAGCCAATGAGCGCTGCGATGTCCCTAGAAACTGCAACTCTCATTTGGATTGCCCTGCCGTTTTTGATTGGCTTTAGCATTTACTTGCTGCCGCAGTTTGCCCGCATCTCAGGGCTAGGCATGGCCTTGGTGTCGCTGGGCTATGGCCTAGCCTTGGTCGGGTACGGCCCGGTGCTGACCTTGCAACTGCTCGATAGCTTTGGGGTGACGCTACAGGTCGATGCCCTGGGTGGCTACTTCGTGCTGACCAATGCTGTGGTGACGGCGGCGGTGCTGCTGTATTGCTGGTCGAGTCAGAAGGG
>JAAUQQ010000176.1 GCA_012032745.1 Synechococcales cyanobacterium RM1_1_8 | reverse complement strand
TGCCATGCAGGGCCACTACCACAGCATGCCCCTCCTGCCCGGCGAGGTGGAGACGCTGTTGCAGCAGGGGGGCGATCGCGCTGCTCCAGGCCAGCTAGACCAAGCCGCCCCTGAGATCCCAATTAAAGATCCCGACAAAAATCCCATAAGGTAGAAATGCTCTGCCTGTAGCCGCCCATGCCTGCCTTTAGCCCCGCCGATGCCGATCGCCACCTCGCCCAATATCGTCTCGGCAAGGCCGACCCCAGCCCCGCCGAAGCCGAGGCCATTCGGGCGGCCTTGATGAGCCTCGTGGGTCAGGCCGATTTTCTGACGCTGGGGGTCTGTGCCGATTCGGTCGGGGCGCGATCGCGGGTTTGGAATGGCTATTTGGCCGGGTTGGATCAGGGCTTGGTGGTGGAGGCGGCGGGGCTGCCGGTGCCGGAGAGCGGCCTGGAGGGCGGGGTCTATGTCAAGTTCAATACGCGGACCCAGAAGCTGTATGGCGATCGCTATGGGGGGGGCGATCGGGGCGTGCTGGTCTCCACCCAAAGCGACTACGATAATCGCATCTGTGGCACCTACGGCCACTTCCCACTCGATTTATGGCATTGCTGATTTCTGGGATGAAGATGTCAAGACGACCTATGTCCGGTCTAATTTGGGAAAATCCATTCATCCTCATTTCAGCAACGCCGATTTATGCGACCCTGGGCCATCTCCCGCTAAAGTGATGGGCCATAAAGCTAAAACCGTCGCATCAACCCTCTCTGGACCCATGGCCCTCTCCGCCCAAGCCCTCGCCCCAGACCTGTTCTGGATTGACCAACTGCTCTCCCCCGAACTGTGCCAGCACCTGATCGGAATCGCCGACCTCCAAAGCCCCCAGCCCGCCGGCATCGAGCTGGGCCGCCGCGATGACCAAGTCCGCAATGGCCAACAGCTTCGCCTCGAAGGCAATGACCTCCTAGACTCCACCAACGAGCTCTTGCTCGACCAAGTGGGCCTGATCCAAGCCTGGCTGCTGGAGCAATACGGCATCCGCTTCACCCAGGCCGAAGCCTGTTCTATCCTGCGCTACGGCCCCGGCGAATATTACAAGCGCCATGTGGACAATCTGCTGATGCCCAGCCGCCTCGTCGAGGCCGAGCAAGGTGTACCCACCCGCGATGTCAGCATCGTTGGCTATCTGAATGAAGACTTTGAGGGCGGTGAAACCTACTTCGATCGCCAAAACCTCAACGTCATCCCCAAGACTGGCGGCGTGGCCGTCTTCCCCTCATTCTTCAGCTTTCCCCACCAATCCTTGCCGGTGGTGTCGGGTTGCAAATATTCCTGGGTGACCTGGCTGTATTTTTAGCTGGAAGCTGGCCTCGTTTGCAGCGGGCCTGACTTTAAGCCGATACTGCTTCCTCCCGGCTCTGCACCGCGTTCTGAATCGCGTTCTGAATCGCAAAGATCCGCTCAATCACCGCCTCCACCACCTTATCCGGCGTCGAAGCCCCGGAGGTAATGCCCACCCGGATTTCGCCCTCGGGTAGCCAGGGTTCGATCACCACCGCTGTCTGGCCATGGAGGGGCAGGTGGGACAGGCGGTTGCCGGGGCCAATGCAATCCTCCGTGTCAATGTGGTAGGAGGTCAGTCCCCGCTCCACGGCAATTTCCTGGAGGTGGGTGGTGTTGGAGGAGTTGTAGCCGCCGATCACCACCAGCAGATCCAGGGGTTCTTCCACCAGTTTGAACATCGCATCCTGGCGCTCTTGCGTGGCATCGCAGATGGTGTTGAAGGCGAGAAAATGTTGGTTGAGGTTGGCGGGGCCGAACTTCTGCATCATCGTGCGCTCGAACAGCTTGCCGATCTGTTCCGTTTCGCCCTTGAGCATGGTGGTTTGGTTGGCGACGCCGATGTGGTCTAGGTCGCGATCGGGGTCGAAGCCTTCGGAGTAGGCATTGGCAAATTTGGTGAGGAATTGCTCGCGACGGGCTGCGCGAGACGGGCCAGCATCGCCCTCCTGGCCCTCTCCCTGGCCGCTGTCCTGGAGAATGTAGTCGCAGACATATTGGGCCTCTTCCAGGTTCAAGACCACCAAATAGACCTCGGCAAAGGAGCTGGTGGCCACGGTTTCTTCGTGCTTGTACTTGCCGTGGATAATCGAGGTGTGGTTGACCCGTTTATGCTTTTCGACTGAGTTCCATACCTTGGAGACCCAGGGGCAGGTGGTGTCCACAATGTGGCAGCCCTTCTCGTCGAGGAGCTGCATTTCTTGAACGCTGGCTCCAAAGGCGGGCAGAATCACCACATCGCCCTCGCCCACCACGGAGAAATTCTTGACCTGGTTTTCTAGGGGAATGAACTCCACTCCCATGGCTCGCAAGTGACCGTTCACGGAGGGGTTGTGGATAATTTCATTGGTGATCCAGAGCTGCTCCTTGGGGAAATGCTTGCGCGTTTCATAGGCAATCTGCACCGCTCGGTCCACTCCCCAGCAAAATCCGAAGGACTCCGCGAGGCGAATGGTGACTTTGCCCCGCTTTAGCCGATAGTCGTGGTCTCGAATCTCCTGGATCAGGTTGCTTTGGTAGGCTGATTCCATGGCACCGGAGACGGCTTCTTTTTGGCCAAACCCGTTGCGCGTATAGCGATCGGAGTGGTTGAGGGCACGTTTGAAGGCTTTGGTATCCATGGGGGCTGATGCGGGTGGGTGGGGGACAAACATGATGGACCGGAGAAAGCACGATGCTTCGCGCTCACGTTTCCTCTCTATCATAGAGGTTGCCCTAGTGCCCTGAATGCTTTCCCAAGCCCAGAATCATGCCAGAACGGCACTAGCACCATAGAGGCGCAACCCCAGGGCTGCTAGTTGGTGTTTGTGGTCTGGGCTGGTTCCTGGTTTGGGGGGGGCTGTTTTGTCAGGGCCTGCTCTTGGTCCATGGTTTCGGCCTGGGTGACGATCGCTGGTTCGGGCGGGTTGGCGGTGGGCGTGCTGGCTGTGGGCTGGGCTTCGAGTTGCTGAAGGCTAAAAAAGTTGATCGCCGTACTCCAGACTAAGTAGCCCTGGGCATTGAGGTGTAGCCCATCGGTGGTCAGGTCTTGGCGCAAATAGCCCTGGGCATCGCGAAACAGGGGGTTGAGGTCTAGGTAGTAGGCTCCTTCGGCTTGGGCGATCGCCCCAACCTGCGGTTGATTCCCAAGATTTCCCCATTGGAAATGCGGCTGAGCTTGGCCCGCTCCTCCCAGGTAGCGCTGGGGCCGCTGTGGGGCAAGACTGACTGCACGACGATCGCCGTCTCCGGGTGGGTTTGGCGCAGGTCTCGCACAATGCTTTGATAATTGGCCAGGACGACCTCGGCCTTGTCCCCCTTGAGCAGATCGTTGATGCCGATCATGACGAATATCCGCCGGGGCTGGAGGCTCTTCCACAGGCCTACACGGCGCATCAACCCCTGGGAGGTCTCTCCAGAAATTCCCTGGTTGAGCCAAATTTGCCCCTGGGGCAGCAGCGCCTCGGGAAACCAGAGGCTGAGGGAATCACCGGCGAGAATGCTGATATTGCTGGGGTTTTTGAGGGCGATCGCTGAACTTCCAGCTTCAACTGCGCCACCCATTGATCATAGGTCAGGCGCACAGCTCTGGCCTGCTGGCTCAGTGTGGCTGGCTCCTGGGAATCCCCAAGGGGAGAGGCCTGGACCAGGCGCTGCCCATGGGGATTGGGCTGGACCAAGCTGCTGCCCAACCAGCTCAGCAGGATGCCATTGGCCACCAAGGACAATGGCACCCAGGGGGAGCGATGGCGATCGTAGCGATAGGGCATCGGCCCTCGATGGGCCAAACGCCGCCGCCGGGAGCGTTTTTTGGGTGGAAGCGTCATGGATGGATGGCCCTCAACTGTCCCCAAAGAAGTGCCCAATAGCTTAAGCCATTTTGCCGGAAATGCGTGATTTTCAGCGATCCGTGATTTTCAGCGACCTATGTGCCTAAGAGGACGTTTATCGAGTAACCGGGCCAGCTGGAATGCAAAAGCGGAGCCCTACAGTCACGTAAAGCTCCGCTCTTTAAAAATTTGGGAGATCCTCGTCGAGAGATTCTAGAGCACCGCTGCCCAGAGAACGGAATCCGATCGCCTGGCTCGGTGGTCGGCTCTCAGCTCAGACCATCACCCGACCTAGGAATGGCTAGAAACCGTAGCCCCAAGACCAGAATCCTTGGAAAAACCGCTGTAAGCCTCCATACCGTGCTCACTGATATCGAGACCGATTTGCTCTTCTTCAGGGGAAACACGCATACCCAGGGTGGCCCGGATTGCGGCCCAGAAAATCACACTCATCAACACGGTCCAGCCACCGATGGTCAGCACACCAACCAGTTGAGCAATGAGCTGGGTTGCACCATTGCCGGTCAGCAAGCCCAGTTCCTTGTCGAACAGGCCCACTGCCAGGGTGCCCCAGATGCCGTTGACCAAGTGAACCGAGGTAGCACCCACAGGATCGTCAATCTGGATGGAATCGAAGAAGAAGACGGAGAACACCACCAACACACCGGCGATCGCGCCAATGATCACAGCACTCAAAGGCGACACCCCAGCACAACCAGCGGTAATGCCAACCAAGCCCGCCAAAATACCGTTGATCACCATGGAGAGGTCAGGCTTGCCCGACACCGCCCAGGAGGTGGCCGTGGCAGCCACACCGCCCGCAGAGGCCGCCAGATTCGTCGTCACCGCAATGTAAGGCACATTCAAGCTCGCAGACAGCTCGGAACCGGGGTTAAACCCGAACCAGCCAATCCAGAGAATCAGACAACCCAGCATGGCAATGGACATGTTGTGTCCCGGCAAGGCACCCGCCCCACCATCTTCACGATACTTGCCCATGCGAGGCCCCAGGAAGGCAGCACCCACCAAGGCCGCCCAGCCACCGACGGAGTGGACCAAGCTAGAACCAGCGAAGTCACGGAAGCCCACCGGGTTCTCGGGATCCGTCGTGAGGAAGCCGATGTTCGACAACATGCCGCCGCCCCAGACCCAATGGCCGGAGATCGGATAGACAACAGCGGTCAAAATCAGACTAAAAATCACAAAGTCAATGAACTTAATCCGCTCAGCCACCGCTCCAGAGACGATGGTGGCCGCAGTCGCCGCGAAGGCAGCCTGGAAAAAGAAGTCCACAGCGGGGGTCAAGTAATTGCCACCAGCGGGATCAATGGGCGTCGTCAAGTCCAGCCCAGAGAGGAAGAAGTTTCCAAAGCCAATGAAACCATTCCCGCCGCTGCCATACATGAGGCCGTAGCCAATGGCCCAGTAAGCCAGGGTTGCCAAGGCAAATACGAGCAGGTTCTTGGTCAGAATGTTGACCGCATTCTTCTGGCGGCAAAAGCCAGCCTCCAACATACCGAAACCAGCATTCATGAAAACCACCAGAACACCTGCAATCAGGATCCAGATGTTATCCAGGATGGCTTTATTGAGTTCCGCTCCCTCCAGGGCCGGTGCATCCTGAGCAAAAGCGGGGATGTTCCAGGTTGCAAAAATCACCAAAGCCAGGGGCACGCAGAGTGCCAAACTGGGCGACAAACGCAGTTTAGAAAGGCTGCGCTTGAACATGCCGGTGAAATCTGGATAGGCAGTATTTGCCCAGGCAAGACGATGGAGGGTTGCTCCACGTTTTTGCCGTTTTGACGTCAACAGAGTCATTTGATCTAAATCTTTCCCTAGATGGATTTCATGGAATCATATCAGCACATCGGCAAAGCGCCAGGCCCCGACTCAAGAGATCACTTCAAGATTCTGCGTCGCCTCCAGGGGATTGCTACTCCGGTGAGAAATGGCCAAATGGTCAAGTGTTTAGGCCGATCGCTCATAGCAACAAACACAGCCCCACGGGGACGAGCGGAGAATCAACGGGCAGCCTTAACAATGTGTCAATTACCAACCCCAAGAATTTACTGATCTGACCAGGAGAGGAGACGTAAATCTGTATCACAAATTACTTTTTTCCAGGGAAAACCGTAAATCATCTGGTCACAGCGGTGTTTTTTTACTCATGACTGGCCCGCAATCCACTGAAATGGCCGAGATCCTACTGGTCCAGTAGATTTACTGACTCTTGGGTGTCAAAGTATTAAGATTTTTCCAGAGCGCCCCCTGGGCAGTTTCCAGCTCCATGTCGCATTTGAACGTCCCTTTCCATGGCGCGAGCTGAATCCGAATCAAGACGGTTTTATCCAGTATTTCTGCATCGCCTAAAAGCCTGGGTCATCGGCTCTGGATCGCCGCCCCAGCCGCCCCTGACATCGTCAGTAAATTCGGCGTTTCTCCCTGCGTTTAGCCGCCTGAATCAGCCCTGAGATCCCCGCTGAAGGGAGCTGGATGGTGCCAGTTATTCCCCAGTTATTCCATCGCCGCCAAGTAGGCATGGGGGCCGAGGTCAGCCAGCTTGGCCTGCTTGGCTCGGACCTGGCCCTGGAGCTGGCTGCGGTATTGCTGGATGGCTGACAGCAGTTCGGGTTCATAGGCAGCCAGGATTTGTACCGCCAGCAGGCCAGCATTGGTGGCATTGCCGATCGCCACCGTTGCCACCGGAATCCCGCGCGGCATTTGCACAATCGAATAGAGCGAATCCAGGCCCTGGAGATGGCGACTGGCCACCGGCACGCCAATCACGGGCAGGGGCGTAATCGCCGCCACCATGCCGGGCAAATGGGCCGCTCCGCCTGCCCCGGCGATGATCACTTTGAGACCGCGTTGGTGAGCTGTTTGGCCATAGTCCATCATGCGGGCTGGGGTGCGGTGGGCGGAGATGATCTCGACTTCGTGGGGCACGGAAAATTGTTCGCAAATGGCGATCGCCCCTGCCATCGTGGGCAGATCTGAGTCGCTGCCCATGATGATGCCCACGAGGGCGGACTGGGGGGGGTGTTCAAGCATCTTTTGAAGTTTTGAAGTAAATATTTGGGGGAAATGAAACTGCAATCCTTGGGTTGGCTTTTGCTCCCCGCCTCGGCCTTGGCCATATTATGCTGAAGACAGTACCGCAGCCGTGCGGCAGCCGTGCGGCAGCAGTATCGCAGCATGACCTAAAGCAGTCGCATCCGTCTGCCAAAACTGGGCTCAGCCCCACATTCGTCCCTGCCATCGCTGCGATCCCCAGCCTGGCGGGTATGCTGGATGGGGATCCATTCCCCGCTTCCACAGGTTCCCCTGCTTGACGAGTCCCAGCGCACTCCCACCTATTTCTGCGACGCCCCCATGACCCAAGCGATTCGGTCCAGTCGTTCCGAAGTTCAGCGCCCCTTGGCATCGACCTCTCCGCCGCTCCTGCTCACCAATGTTCGCCTGCCGGGCTATCTGGGACGCAAGCGCCTCTGGGTTTCTCCCCAGGGCATTGTCGAAGCGATCGAAGCTATGGATCAAGCCTGTGAGCGGCTGCCGGAGCCGGGATTGCAGGTGATTGATTTGGGCGATCGCTGGCTTTCCCTCGGCGGTGTGGATCTACAAATCAATGGCGCATTGGGGCTGGCCTTCACAGATCTGAACGCCGCCAATGGCGATCGCCTGGGCGAGATTTGTAAATACCTCTGGCAGGAGGGCATCGATGCCTTTTTGCCCACCCTGGTGACCAGCGCCCCGGCCCAGATCCAGCAAGCTCTGGCGGTGATCGAAGACTACTGTCAGCGGCCTTCGGAGGCCGAAACCGCCAAGATTTTGGGCGTCCACCTAGAAGGCCCCTGCCTGGCCCCGGCCAAGTGCGGTGCCCACCCCCCGGAATATCTCCAGCCCCTCACCCCGGAGACGATGGCTGAGATTCTGGGAGATCGGGGCCACATGGTCAAAATGGTCACCCTGGCACCGGAGCTAGATCCCTCGGGGGAAGTCATTCGGGCACTGTGCGATCGCAACATTGCGGTCAGTCTCGGCCATTCCCAGGCCACCGCCGCCGAGGCCCAGCGCGCCTTTGACCAGGGGGCCACCCTGGTGACCCATGCCTTTAATGCCATGCCGGGCCTGCACCATCGCGAGCCGGGGCTGTTGGGGGCTGCCCTGACCCAGCCCCAGCCCGCAGATCCCGCAAGTCCCGCGAAATCCACGGTGCGCTGTGGCTTCATTGCCGATGGCCAACATATTTCTCCCACCATGCTGGCGCTGCTCTGGCGCTTGGGGGGCCGCGATCGCCTCTTCCTGGTCAGCGATGCCCTGGCTCCCCTGGGCCTGCCCGATGGCACCTATCCCTGGGACCGCCGCCAGATCACGGTCACCGAGGGCACGGCCCGGTTGGCCGATGGGACGCTCTCGGGCACGACGCGATCGCTGCTGGTGGGGGTCAAAAACTTGGCCGAGTGGGGCATTTGTTCCGTGGAAGCCGCGATCGACCTGGCTGTCTCCGCACCCCGCCAGGCGATCGGCGATCGCTCCGACTATCCCAGCCAGCGCCCCAGTCTGCACTCTAGCCTGAACTCTCGTCTGAACTCTCGTCTGAACGCTAGCCAGCACCCCAGCCAGTACCCCAGCCAGTATCCCAGCCAGTATCCAGCCCAGCGTCAAGCTCCCCAGTATGTGGGCCAATCGCTTTACCACCTGCTGCAATGGACCTGGGATGAAGCAGCGGGCAGTCTGGCCTGGAAGCGGTTTGCCCCGCTGCCAAGCTGGGTGGAGATGGGTCGCTAGGATTGGGCCTGTCGCAGCGCTGGGCTTCGGTGAGGCGAGGAATATAATAAGATTTCTTTACCCCATCATTTCCCCCAAGTCCTATGACTGTGACTGAAAACCAGGCTCCATCTCCCTCCTCGCCCGCTTCAGGCAGCCAGGACAAAACCGAAGTCCGGGACTATTTCAACAGCACGGGCTTCGATCGCTGGCGTCGCATCTACGGCACCACCGACGATGTCAACAAGGTGCAGAAAAACATTCGCATCGGCCACCAAAAGACCGTAGACACCGTCTTGGCCTGGTTCGATGGCGATGATGGCTCCTTGGCGGACAAATTCATCTGCGATGCGGGCTGCGGCGTGGGTAGCCTCAGTATCCCGCTGTTGGAACGGGGGGCCAGGGTCTATGCCAGCGATATCGCCCAAAAGATGGTGGAAGAGGCTGAGGTCCGTGCCAAAGCAGCCCTGGGGAACTTGGACAAAGCCACCTTTGAAGCCAAGGATCTCGAAGCGATCGCCGGGAACTTCGATATCGTCGTCTGCCTAGATGTGTTAATTCACTATCCCGATGATGAAGCGGCCCAGATGATTCGCCACCTGGCCAGCCTGGCGGGCGATCGCCTGCTGCTCAGCTTTGCCCCTAACACGCCTCTGCTGACGGCGCTGAAGCGCATTGGCGAATTTTTCCCTGGCCCCAGCAAGACCACCCGCGCCTATCAGCACCGCGAGCGAGGCATCGTGGCGGTGCTGAAGGATTGCGGCTTTGAGGTCAAGCGCAAGGCCCTGAACAAAGCGCCGTTCTACTTTTCGCTGCTGCTAGAAGCGGTGCGCCAGGTCTAGGCTGCTAGGGAACAGGCGCTGAAGCCCAGTTGCTGGGAGCTACTCACTGAAACAGCCAGAAAACAACAGGATTTCCATGGCCCGTCTCTACCTCTTGCTGGCCGCAATTTTTGGGGGCTCCGGCGTTTTGGCTGGAGCCTTTGCCAGCCATGGCCTGCGGGGGCAGATCAGCGATCGCGCCCTGGCCACATTCGAGACCGCAACGCGCTATCAGCTCTACCATGCCCTAGCGCTGCTGGGTTTGGCCCTGCTGCTCTGGGTTTTGCCCCCGATGGGAGCGGCCCGCCAGAGTTTGGGCCTGGCGGGAGCGGGGTTTGTTGGCGGTATTCTGCTGTTTTGTGGCAGTCTCTATGGCCTGAGTTTGGCTGAGCTGGGGCTAGGGGATTTGAGTCTCGGCTGGGTCACGCCCCTGGGGGGCCTGGCGTTTTTGCTGGGCTGGGGGAGTTTGGCGATCGCAGCCCTGCTGCTTCCGAACCAGCCTGCCCCCACAGGGAGCGACCCAATCTCCCCAGAAGCTGAAGAGATTCCGGCGACTCCGGGCAAACCGAGCCCTGGGGCCTGACACTGACGGAGCCTAACCCCATGCCCGAGGACGCCAGACCGTTCGGCCCTGTTCGGCCCGCTTCTAACCTGGCCCGCTTCTAACCTGGCCCGCTTCTAACCTGTGCCATCGTTCACCTGGCCCTAGCAGTCTGGATCTTTAACTAATGGGGGGTTCGGGGGGCTATAAGTCCCGCGCTGTACCTGAAAGGTCAGCGCGGGATACATGGACACCCCGCGTAGATTGAGGGGCTCGATGCCCCGAAAATCGACACACTATCTATCGGTTCTAACGGGAGGTGT